>DATIVQ010000017.1:0-1738 GCA_035465735.1 Rudaea sp. | reverse complement strand
CGCGGCAACTTCGATCGCCGCCGCTACGGCGAGGTGCTGGAACTGCGCGACGCCACGCTCGCCACGCCGCCGCTGCGCGCAACGGTGTTGTCCGACCCCATCGCCAGCACCGCGCTCGCGCATCGCGGCTATCGCGAGTTCCTCGGCGGTGTCGTGCGCGACTTCGGCGTGGACGCCGTGGTCGTGTCGTCCTTGATCGGACACAGCCTCGACGCGCTGTGCAGCGGCCTGCCGACCACGTATTTCATCCACGATTTCTATCCGCTGTGGCCACTGCTGCATCGCAATCTGGATGATGCCGCGGTGACGTTCGATGCCACGCAACTGCGCGCCGACCTGGCTGCCGCCGATGCCGGCTTCGAGTTCGCCGAGCGTGATCCGGACTGGTGGCTGGCGCTGCGCGAGCGCGTGGCCGATGCCGCGCTCGCCGCACACGCGACGCTGGTCGCACCGAGCCGATCGGCCGTGGAGATTTTCCTGAAACTGCAGCCACGCCTGGCGCAGCTGCCGCAGCACGTGATCCCGCACGGCATCGCGGCATGGCCGGCAACGGCGCGAATTCCGTTGCCGGCTGCACCGGTTCACGAAAAATTGCGCCTGATGATCCTCGGCCGCGTGCGCCGCGGCAAGGCCTCGCATCTGTTGCGCAAGCTGTTGCCGCATCTGCGCAACGTCGAATTGTTCCTGATCGGCGCCGGACCCGAGGCGCGCGAATTCTTCGGCCAGGCTGGCGTCCACATCCTGCTGAACTACAAGGCCGCGGAATTGCCGGCGCTGCTCGCGCGCGTCGCACCGGACTGCGCATTGATCCTGCCGGATTTCGCCGAGACCTTCAGTTACACCCTGTCGGAGCTGCGCAGCTTCGGCATTCCCGTTTTGGCCACGCGCCTGGGCGCCCTCGCCGAGCGCATCGCAGACGGCGCGGATGGTTTTCTCGTCGCGCCCGATGCGGTGGCCATCGCCGCGGCCATCGAGACCATGCGCGCAAATCCGGATGCACTCGCGCGCGTGCGCGACACGCTCGCGCAGCAACCGCTGCGCACGCTCGCGGACATGGCTGCCGGCTATCGCGATCTGCTGCCGCTTGCACCGCGCCCAAGGACGCTGAAACTCCCTGCCGCCGGACTGGACCGCATCGACGCGCAAATGCGCGCCAGTCTGATCGGGGAATCCCGGCGCAAAATTGCCGCGCTCGAGGATGCCGTCGCGAGCAAGCAGCGCGAACTCGAACATCGCGCGGAGTGGGCATTCGGACTGGATGCGAAACTCAAGCGCAATGCCAGTGCTTTGTACAAGTTGCGCAACGAGTTCGACGAACGCAGCGCGTGGGCGTTGCGCCTCGACGCAGAAGTGCGCCAGGTGCGAGAAGAACGCGACCGCGTCGTCGGCAGTCTTTCCTGGCGGATCACGAGACCGTTGCGCTATGCCATGCGCAAGCTGCGCGGGTTGCGCGTGCGCCTTGGTTTCGCCGCAAGCCGCCTGCGCGCGATCATGCACCGCACGCGCGGCAGCCTCGCCAGCCGCGGCGTTGCCGGGACGATCCGTCGCGCCGCCGACGAGTTCCGCCGCGGCGCGGCACCGCCGAATGGGCGCATCGTCGCCGCGCCGACCAGCGATTTCAGCCCGTTTGCCGTGCCGGCGAGCGCGGCACCGCGCGTGTCGATCGTGATTCCGGCATTCAACAAGATCGATTACACCGTGGCTTGCCTGCGTTCGCTGGCCGCGCATCCCGGTGTGG
>DATIVQ010000016.1:0-1745 GCA_035465735.1 Rudaea sp. | reverse complement strand
GTCTGCGGTCCGACCACCACCGGCACCGAAAGCGCGGCCGGCTCGAGCACGTTGTGGCCGCCGATCGGCACCAGCGAGCCGCCAACGAAGGCCACGTCCGCCGCCGCGTAAAACCGCAGCAACTCGCCCAGCGTGTCGACGACGAAGCACTGCGTGTCCGAGGAAGCGCTGTCGTCCTCGCTGCGCGTGCGCGTGGCGAATCCGGCGTCGCGGCTTTCCTGCACCACCGGCTTGAAGCGCTCCGGGTGCCGCGGCACCAGCAGCAGCAGCGCATCCGGAAAGCGATGCAGCACGGCGGCATGCGCCTCGAGCACCGCCTCTTCCTCGCCTTCGTGCGTGCTCGCGGCGATCCACACCGGCCGGCGCGCACCCCAGTCCATGCGCAATTTGCGCGCCTGCTCGACCAGTTCCCCGGGAACGCTCATGTCGTACTTGAGGTTGCCGAAAATCCCGAGCCGCTCGGGCTCGGCGCCCAGGTCGCGCAGACGGCCCGCGTCGGTGGCCGACTGCGCAGCGACGTAGCGGGCGCTTGCCAGCGCGCTCTTTGCCAGCGGCCGCACCGGACCGTAACCGCGGAAACTTTTCTCCGACAGCCGCGCATTGGCAACGATCAGCGGGATACTTCGCGCCCGGCACGCGAAGAAAAGATTTGGCCAGATCTCGGTTTCCATCACCACCGCCAGGCGCGGTCGCACGCGATCGAGGAAGCGGCGAATCGAGGCTGGCAAGTCGTAAGGCAAGTAGACGTTGAAGACGCGATCGCCGTAGACGCGGCGCACGCGTTCCGAACCCGTCGGCGTCACCGTGGTAATGACGAAAGGCGTGGCCGCATAGCGCTTCATCAAGGCGTCGATCAGCGGCATCGCCGCGTTGACCTCGCCCATCGACACGGCGTGGATCCAGATGCTGTCGCGGATCTTGGGATCGTCGAAGAAACCGAAGCGCTCTAGCCAGCGCGAGAAATATTCCGGGTAGCGCAGGCCGCGAATCGCCAGCCGATACAGGATCACCGGCGTGAGCAGGTACATGGTAGCGGTATAGATGAAACGGCGCAGGCGCATCGTGGATTCGCGTCAATCGGCGGCGAAGTATAAGGCTACAATCCTTCGATGCCGCCCGCCTCCCTGCTTTCGCCGCGCCACTGGCCATCCTGGGTCGGCCTCGGCGCGGTCCGCCTGATCGCCAAACTGCCCTTCCGCGCCCTCATCGCACTCGGCCACGCACTCGGCGCCTTGACCGCGCGCCTGCCCGGTGCGCGCCGGCGCGTGGCGCAGCGCAACCTGGCGGTGTGCTTCCCGGAACTGTCCGAGGCCGAGCGCGCACAGCTGTTGCGCCGCAATCTGGCCGACCTCGGCCTGATGTTCGTGGAATTCGCGCTGGCCTGGTTCGGCTCCGACCGCGCGATCGCGCGCGTGCCCTGCGCGATCGACGGCCTAGAACACCTGGAGCGCTGCCGCGCGCAAGGCCGCGGCGTGCTGCTCGTCGGCGCGCATTTTTCGCATCTGGAACTGTGTGCGCGGCTGGTTTCGCAGCGCATCCGCATCGCCGGCATGTACCGGGTGATGGACGACCCGGTGTTCGAGCGCGCCGTGCTGCGTGCGCGCCTGCGCTATGCCGAGGCGATGTTCGCCAAGGACGAGCTGCGCGCCTGCGTGAAATACCTCAAGCGCGGCGGCACGCTCTGGTACGCGCCGGACCAGGACATGCGCGGCAAGGACAGCGTGTTCGCGCCGTTCTTCGGCGTG
>DATIVQ010000015.1:0-5107 GCA_035465735.1 Rudaea sp. | reverse complement strand
CACGCCACTGAGCGATGCTCGGGAAGGCGATCGAAGAGAGTCACCTGCAAGCCCGGAGACCGGCCTGAGGCGCGGATTCGCTGCGTGCGAATCCATTAGCTCAAGACGTCGCGGCGGGCGACGGGGGCGGCCCGCGCGGCCATCCTCCTACCTCCGCACGCCTTGCCATTCCGCGGGTGAGCGTTCGGAGTACATCATGCGACAAAAATCTCTTCTTGCTTTTTTCATGCTTCTGGCACTGGCCAGCGGCGCGCGTGCGCAGGACGCGGTGACGCAACCGACGATCGAAGTCACCGCCTCGCGCGTGGCCGAAACCGTCGACGCGAGCCTTGCCGACGTGAGCGTAATCACGCGCGCCGACATCGACGCGAGCCACGCGCCGGATCTGCTCGAAGTGCTGCGCCTGCAGGCGGGCGTCGACGTGGTGCGCACCGGCGGCCCCGGCGCACAGACCAACGTGTTCCTGCGCGGCGGCAATTCCAACCATGTACTGGTATTGATCGACGGTGTGCGCGTGGCTTCGGCGAACACTGGCGCGTTCGCCTGGGAAAACCTGCCGCTGGATGCGGTGCAGCGCATCGAAATCGTGCGCGGCCCGCGCGCGAGTTACTGGGGTTCAGACGCGATCGCCGGCGTGATCCAGATTTTCACGCGCCAACTGAGCGGCCCGCATGCCGCGGCAAGTTACGGCAGTTACCGCAGCGCCGACGCCAGCGCCGGTATCGGCGCGCGTGATGACCGCGGCGGTTTCAGCGTGCAGGTCGGCGCACGCCACGTCGACGGGTTTTCCGCCACGAATCCCGGCATCTGCAACGGCCCTGACGATCCGTATTGCATCTACAATCCGGACAGCAACGGCGCGCAATACCACGGCGGCACGCTCAGTGCCGACTACAAATTCGGCTCGCAGACGCTTTCGGCCAGCCTGTTGCGCAGCGAAGGCACGCAGACCTTCGACAACGGCGCCAGCGACGGCGTTTCGCACACGCTCGATCAGGCCATCGGCGCCGCGCTCGAAGGCGATGTGACCGGCGCCTGGCACCAGCGCCTCGCGCTCGGCACTTCACGCGAGGATCTGGCCACGCCAGCGTTTGCCAGCGTCTACCGCTCCACACGCGAGCAAGCGTCGTGGACGAACGATGTGGCCGTGACCGCCGTCCAGCACCTCATCGCCGGCTTCGACGCCGTGCACGATCGCGGCATCAGCATCGACACATCCGGCTTCGGCGCACCCTACGAAAAGGCACGCGATGTGGCCGGGGCTTTCGCCGGCTGGCGCGTTTCCGATGGTTCCTTCGACAGCGAGCTGGCCGGACGCTACGACCACGACAGACCGTTCGGCGCTGCGTTTTCCGGATCCGCCGCGGCCGGCTGGAAATTTTCCGATGCGCTGCGCCTGAGCGCGAGCTTCGGCACCGCCTTCCGCGCACCCGATCTCAATGAGCTGTATTCGCCGGGCTACGGTGGCTATTTCGCGGGCAATCCGGACCTGCAACCCGAGCGTTCGCGCACGCTCGAACTCGGCGTGGAATGGACGCCGGATGCGGCCAATCGCGTGGCCGTGCATGCGTTTTCCACGCGCGTGCACGACCTGATCGACTTCTCCGGCGGCAGCACCTATCAGGCGATCAACATCGATCGCGCCGCGATCGACGGCGTCGAGTTGACCCATACCGTGCGTGCTGGCATCTGGTCGCTGACAAGCCATGCCACCTTGCAGGATGCGCGCGACGCAGATACCGGCACGCAGTTGCTGCGGCGGCCGAAGCGCAAGATCTCCAGCCTGATCGAGCGCGGCTTCGGCGAACGTCTGTCCGCAGGCCTGGAACTCGTCGCCGACGGCCCGCGCCACGATGTCGGCGGAATCGAACTTCCCGGCTACGCACTGGCCAACCTGCGCGCCGATTACCGCGTGAATGCAGCCTGGCGCGTCGGCGCGCGCCTGGAAAACGTCTTCGACCGCCATTATGAACTGGCGCATGGCTACAACACGCCGGGAAGGTCGGCTTATGTCACGATGGTCTGGAGTCCGCGCTAGGATTTTTCGCCCATCTGGGCGGGGTACATATGTCTGGACAAATTTGCGTTCCTGCTGCTACCGTATCGGCACGAAATTCGCATCAATGTTTGGATAGCCAATGCATGCGAGGCTATGACCACTCGGAATGACATCATTTGACGGGTTCGCGGCGCATGCCGCGAACGTCCGACGGGGACGACACATGATTCAGGCCACCCGCGGAGCGGGATCCAGGACCGGCGACGACTCGCCGCCGATGCAAGCCCTTTCCAGCCGCAGGGACTGGCCATCGCGGGTGCGCCAGCTCGTCGAGGGCGTGCTCAACCTTTGCTCGACGAGCCTGGAACGCACCGTGGTGGCGGCGCTGGACGACACCGAGACCGAGTTGTTCAAGCTCGCCGAGCAAAGCAGCAACAACGAGTCGCAGTACCGCTGCTTCGAGACCTTGCGCGAGATCAAGCGCGGTCGCGCCGATGTGGCGCCGCGCCTGATGCTGGCCGTCGAGGACAAGCTCGCCCGCTTCGACCGCCACGGCGCCGCCGTGCAAGACGCGCAGACGGCGGCGCGCCGCGGCATGCCCGTGCGCAAGGAACTGGCGTTGGTCGAAACGCGCGAACTCGAAGTATCCCTGGCCCTGCAGGAATTCGTCGCCAAGACCGAAGTCCGCCAGGCATCCGCGCTGTTCCTGCTTGGCCACCGTTTCGGCGTGCTCGCCGGCGCTCCCGCCTTCGATGCCGAGACGCTGGCGATCGGGCCGGCCGGACTGGCCGAAGCGTTGCGGCACGCCTGCGCGTGCCTCGACATCAACGCCGACCATCGCGTGCTGCTGTTCCACGCCTTCGATCGTTCCAGCCACACCGCCATCGGCGAGCTTTATGCAGCGCTCAATCATTATTTCGTCGAACGGCGCATCCTGCCGCACTTGCAGGCTTCGGTGCAGCTCGCCAATCGCGCGGCGGAGGCGGACGCAAAATCGCAATCTGCCGCCAACGCACCGGCTGCCGCGCCGCGGCGGCCTCACACAGTCCCGGCAGCGCATGGTCACATGCCGCCGGCAGACGCCTATCCGCCACCCGGGATGGACATGCGCGCGGTCGCGCCGGACGATCGCGACGCGGAGTTGTTCACCACGCTGCGCGAGTTGCTGGCCGGCCGGCGCAGCGCGCTCGGCGTCGGCGACAGCGCGCCACTCAACGGCTACCTGCCGAGCGGCGACGACCTGCAATCGGTGTTGAGCGCCCTGCAAGCCAAGCCGATCTCGCCGATGATGATGGGCGGCAAACTGGTGCAGCGTTCGATCGGGCATCTGAAGCAGGACCTGCTCGCGCACTTGCGCCAGCACGCTCCCGAAGGCAAGGCGCCGCAACTGGCAGCCGAGGACTCGGACACCATCGACCTGGTCGGCATGCTGTTCGACTACCTGACCAAGAACGTGCGTCCGAACGGCAGCACGCAGTCGTTGATGACCAAGCTGCAGGTGCCGCTGCTGCGTGTGGCCCTGCGCGACAAGAACTTCTTCACGCGGCGCGCGCATCCGGCACGGCAATTGCTCAATGCCATCGCTGAAACCGGCACGCATTGGCTCGACGACAGCGAAGGCCCGGCCGACCGCGCCCTGGTCGACAAGATGCAGGTCGTGGTCGATCGGGTCAGCCAGCAATTCGACGGCAACCTCGGCCTGATCGAGGACATGCTTACCGACTTGTCGCAGCACATGCACACGCTGGCACGCAAGGCCGAAGTGGCCGAACGCCGCCATGTGGACGCCGCCAAGGGCCGCGAAAAACTCGCGGTCGCGCGCGAACAGGCGCAAGCCGCGATCACCGAGCGCATCGCCGCGGCAAAGCCCAACAAGCTGGTGCGCACCCTGCTCGAACAGGCCTGGACCGACGTGCTCGCCCTCACCCTGCTGCGCCAGGGCGAAAACAGCGAAACCTACGCCAAGCGCTTGCACGTCGCCGACCAGCTGATCGCCGCCACCGCCACGCGCGGCGGCGATGAAACGGCACCGCCGGAACTGCGCGGCGAAATCGAAACCGCGCTGGACCAGGTCGGCTACCACAAGGACGATGTGCAAACCGTGGTCAGGCGCCTGTTCGCACCCGGCGCGGACGAAGCGGGCGAAGAAGCCGTCACCCGCACCGAGGTCGCGATCAAGCTCAAGAGCCGCGCGCGTCTGGGCGACGTCCCCACCGAAGGGCCGCGCAGCAAGAAGTCGTTCGCCCCGGACAGCGCCGAAGCGCGCCTGCTCCAACGCCTCAAGACGCTGCCGTTCGGCACCTGGTTCGAATTCAGCAGCAACCAGCAGGGCGACCGGGTGCGGCGCAAGCTGGCCTGGTTCTCCACGCTCACCGGCCACTGCCTGTTCGTCAACCAGCGCGGCGTGCGCGTGGACGAGAAAAATCTCGATCAGCTCGCGCGCGACCTTGCCGGTGGGCAGGCATGGATCGTGGAGCCGGAAACCGAAACCCTGGTCGACCGCGCGTGGAAGGCGATCATGTCCTCGCTCAAGCAACTGGTCGGCCGCGGACCCGAATCCGCGCCGGCACCCGCCTGAACCTTTGCATCGAGGATTTGTCATGGCGGAACATCGTCGCAACCAACGCAAACGCGCCCGTCACGCCATCGCCGTCAGCGATGCGATCAGCGGCCGCGGCCTGGGCCATGTCGGCAATCTTTCGATCAACGGCATGCTGCTGATCAGCAGCCGCAAACTTCCGGAAAACGCGCTGTTCCAGGTCAATTTCGAGTTGCCGAACGGAGCCACCGCGAAGAGCCACACGCTGGAAATCGGCCTGCACGAACAATGGTGCGAGGCCGCCAACATGCCCGGCCAGTTCTGGACCGGATTCCGCATCATCGACATCGGGCCGGACGACTACAACATCCTGTTCGATTGGGTTAATTCGCCCGGCGGGCAGTTCGATTAGGCACCGCAGAACCCTATCTGCGGCACAATAGGCGCATTCGCCTTCATTGGTGCGCCGCCATGTCCGACCTGCTGGCAAAACTCTATCCCGATCATCTGCGCACCCTGCGCGCGCATGCCGACGCGGCCTTGGAGCGGGCCGGCTTCGACCATCTCGT
>DATIVQ010000014.1:0-6897 GCA_035465735.1 Rudaea sp. | reverse complement strand
GCACGAACTCGCCGCGTGCTTCGCGCGCATCGCGCCGGGCGCGCATCGCGCCGACACGGCCATCCACATCAACGACCGCGAAATTCCCATCCGCCGCCGCGGCGACGGCGCGGTCTGGTTCGACTTCGCCGCGCTGTGCGACGGACCGCGTGCGGTGGCTGATTACATCGACCTGGCGCAACGCTTCAACACCGTGCTGATCTCCAACGTGCCGCACTTCACGCCGCAGACCGAAGACGCCGCACGGCGCTTCGTCAACCTGGTCGACGAGTTCTACGATCGCGGCGTGAAGCTGGTGCTGTCCGCCGCGATGCCCGTCACCGAACTGTACGGCGGCGAACGTCTGCGCGCGGAGTTCGCGCGCACGGCAAGCCGCCTGATCGAAATGCAGAGTGCGCAATATCTCGCCGCCGCGCATCGGCATTGAAACCCGCAACAGCGGCTTTTTGCGCCGAGGCGCGTGGACACGCGCGCCGTGATCGAAGTCGGCGCGGTTCCGTCACGACGTGCCGTGCGCGGCAAAACCTTGCACGGCAGGATCGGGCGGGCTATTTTCCACGGGCCGTTCGCAGCCGCAGGGGAATTCGCATGCGCCGCATCGTGAGATTCTTGCTGGTCGCCTTCGCGTTTGCCGCATCCGGGGCGCAGGCCGCCACCGCGACCGTCACCAGCAATGCCGATCCCGGCGCAGGCACGCTGCGCGAAGCGATTGCCAACGCGGGCAGCGGCGATACCATCGATTTTGCCGGCGACATGACGATCACCGTCGCCAGCACCCTGGCGATCGCCCAGAACCTGACGATCGACGCCACCGGCCACGCGGTTGTGGTCGATGGCGGCGCTGCCGTGGGTGTGTTCGCGATCGATAGCGGCGCAACCGTGCAGATCGCGCACCTGGTCGTGCAGCGCGGCTCCGCGGCCGATGGCGGCGCCATCAACAATGCCGGCACGCTCACGCTGACCGGCAGCACCGTGTCGAGCGGCGCCACGCGCGGCGGCGGCATCTACAACACCGGCACGCTCACGCTGACCGGCAGCACCGTGTCGGGCAGTGTCGGCCGCGACGGCGGCGGCATCTACAATACCGGCACGCTCACGCTGACCGGCAGCAACGTGTTTTTAAATAGCGCAGACAGAGGCGGAGGCATCTACAACACCGGCGCCCTCACGCTGACCGATAGCACCATGGATCAGAATAGCGCTCCCGGTAGCACTCCCGGCAACGGCGGAGGCATCTACAACTCCGGCACCGTCACGCTGACGAGCAACACCCTGTCACAGAATACTGCCACTCAAGGCGGCGGCATCTTTAACGACACCGGCGCGACCGTCACGCTGACGGGCAACACCCTTTCGGCCAATCACGCTTCAAGTGGCGGCGGCATCTTCAACAATGGCGACACCGCCGCGCTGATCAACAACAGCCTTTCGACCAATCACGCTGCAAATGGCGGCGGCATCATGAACTACGGCGGCGGCACCGTCATGCTGACCAACAACACGCTGTCCGGCAATGTCGGCACGAACCTCGGCAGCGACATCTACACCTTTAACGGGAACTCGATACTGACGAATACCATCGTCGCCGATGGTTGCGCAGTTGCCGTAGGGACGATCGTTGACAACGGCGGCAATCTCGACAGCAGCGCGAGCTGTGGATTCAGCGCGGCCACGTCGCAGAGCAATGCGGTGTTGAACCTGGGCGCCCTGGCTGACAACGGCGGGCCGACCCAGACGATGCTGCCCGGCTCGGGCAGCGCGGCGATCAATGCGGTGAGCTGCGCGAACGCCCCGCTGATCGACCAGCGCGGCTACCTGCGCCCCGACCCTGCCAGCATGAGCTCGGCCACGCCCTGCGACGTCGGCGCGGTCGAGGCGGGTTCGCAAATGTCCGACCGCATCTTCGCCAACGGTTTCGGCCCGCCGCCGGTTTACAAATGAATCCGCCAAGCAAGTGAAAGTCCCGCCCGCGCGGGACATTGTTGCGAGTGGGCGGCTCCATCATTGCATCGCAATGACCTCCGGCCCATTTTACGCCTCGTCCCTCGACACTATCTTGACCGACCGGTTCGCAAATTCGCGCGCACGATAAGCCGCCTGATCGAGATTCAGAGTGCACAGTACCTGGCCGCCGCGCATCGGCACTGAGTGCCGGCCGGATCCCGTGCCGATTTGCCAAGTCGGTCCCGGCGGAGTAAACGGGACGGCGCGGCAGCGGCGTCCGGCCGGATGCGCACGCCGTCCCGATCATCGCGAGCTGGCAGACCCCGACCCATGTTGCTGAGACGATTCGGATGGCTCATCGCGCCGCTGCTCGCCGCGGGCATTGCCGGCCGCGCGGTCGCGGAGGCGCCGCCGCTGGCGATCGAGCGCGTCGCTGTCGTTGATGTCGTGCGCGGAAGCCTCGTCCCAGAGCGCACGGTGCTGATCGAGCACGGCCGCATCGCGGCAGTCGGCAAACCAGGCGCCGCGACGATCCCGCCCGGGAGCGTGCGCGTCGATGGCCGTGGCCGGTTCCTGATCCCGGGCCTGGTCGACATGCACGTCCATCTGTTCAACAACGCCACGCACCGGCCGCCGAACGACTGGATGTTTGCCTTTTTCGTCGCGAATGGCGTCACCGGCGTGCGCGAGATGGCGGCCACGTCCCGCGACATGCAACAAGTTGCGCGTTGGCGCGAAGCGGTGGATGGCGGTGCGCTGGTCGCGCCGCATGTGCTCGCCGCGGGTGTGGTGGTGAATGACGCATCCGATGTCCGCGAACTGGTGCGCAAAGCCGCGCGCAGCGGCGCGGATTTCATCAAGGTCTTTTCGGAGTTGTCGCCTTCGTCGTGGCGCGCCGTGCTCGACGAAGCCCGTTTGCGCCACATTCCCGTCGCCGGCCATGTTCCCGCTGCCGTGCCCGCGGTCGATGCGGCGCACGCCGGCCAGGTCACCGCCGAACATCTGATGCAAATTTACGAAGCGTGCTCTTCGATCGAAAGCGAGGTGCTGGCCGCACGCCAGATCCTGGATGGCGACGCCGCGACGGCGATGCGCGACGCGCAGGAAATGCGGGTGCTGCGCGCGTTCGATCCGGCAACGTGCACGAAGACCGCAAAGGCCATCGTGCTGGCCGGTCAGGCGCAGACGCCGACCTTGACGATCGACTGGTTCGACCCCGCGCGTTTCACCGGCGATTACACCGCCGATCCGCGCTGGCATCTGCTGCGTGCGGACGAGCAGACGCGTTGGCGCCGGTATTTGCAACCGGCGTCGGCATCGGACCGGAAGCTGGCCGATTTGCGCTGGGATGTGAGCTGCCGCATCGTGCGCACACTGCACGCCGCCGGTGCGAACATCCTTGCTGGTACCGATACGCCGATGCCATGGATCTATCCCGGATATTCCCTTCACGACGAACTCGAGCGACTCGTGGACTGCGGCTTGAACCCGGCGCAAGCGTTGCGCGCGGCCACGATCGGCGCGGCGAAACAGCTCCGATCGGATGCGGATCGCGGCACGATCGAGCCGGGCAAGCACGCCGACCTCGTACTGCTCGACGCGGATCCGCTCAAGGACGTGCGCAACCTGCGCCGCATCCGCGCGGTGGTGCTCGCCGGCCGCCTGCTGCGCCGCACCGACATGGTTTTGCCGAAAGCGCCATAGCGTGCGGCTTGGGTGGGGCAATGACCTCCGGCCCATTGCACGCCTCGTCCCTCGACACTATCTTGACCGACCGGTTCGCAAATTCGCGCGCAACCCGACGAAGGACTCGTTTATGCGATTTCGGATTACTCCCGCCCCCGTCCTGATCTTCGCCCTCGCCGCCGCCGGCTGCGGAAAGGCGCCGCAACAGCAGATGCAGATGCCACCCGCCGAAGTCGGCGTGGTCGTGGCCAAATCGCAGGCCGTGCCGCTGACGCGCGACCTGGTCGGGCGCCTGTCCGCCACGCGCACCGCCGACGTGCGTGCGCGCGTGGCCGGCGTGCTGCAAAAGCGTGCGTACACCGAAGGCACCGACGTCAAGCAAGGGCAATTGCTGTTCCAGATCGATCCGGCGCCGCTGAAAGCCGCGCTCGACGCGCAGCTGGCCAATCTCGCGGCGGCCAATGCGACCTACACGAACAACCACGTCGCGGCCGAGCGCGCGCGTTCGATCGCGGACAAGGGCCTGATGTCGAAGACCGACCTCGACAACGCGCTCGCCGCCGAGCGTACCGCCGCGGCTGCCGTGCAGCAGGCGCAGGCGAACGTCGAAACGGCGCGCATCAACCTGGGCTACGCCAGCGTGACTGCGCCGATTTCCGGCCGTGCCGGCCAGCAGCAGGTGACCGAAGGCGCCCTGGTCGGGCAGGGCGAGGCGACGCTGCTGACGACAATCGAGCAGATCGATCCGATCTACGTGAATTTCAGCCAGGCCGTCGGCGAGCTCGACGCGCTGCGCCGCGCGCAAGCCGGCGGCCATGTGGCGTTGGATGCGGCGAACAAGGCCAAGGTCGACATCCTGTTGCCGGATGGCACGGCCTACGCCCATTCCGGCACTCTGGATTTTTCCGATACCGCAGTCGACGCCGCGACCGGCGCGGTGAGCCTGCGCGGCATCGTGCCGAATCCTGATCACCTGTTGCTGCCGGGCATGTACGTGAGCCTGCGCCTGACGCTTGGCGAGATCACGCAGGCATACCTGATCCCGCAAGCAGCATTGCAGCGCGATCCGACCGGGGCATACGTGTTCGTCGTCGGCAGCGACGGCAAGGTGGCGCAGAAGCGGATTGCGGCCGACGCGCAGCAAGGCGGCGATTTCGTCGTCACCTCGGGTCTGGACGATGGCGATCAGGTCATCGTTTCAGGAGTACAGCATGTGCATGCTGGCGCGCCCGCCAAGGCCGTGCCCTGGAAACCGGAAGCTGCGCCGGCCAAGCCCACGCACTGAGTCCCACACCATGTCCAATTTCTTCATCGATCGCCCGATTTTCGCGTGGGTCATCGCGATACTGATCGCGCTGGGCGGCAGCATCGCTCTGTTCAACCTCGGCGTGGAGTCGTATCCGTCCATCGCGCCGCCGCAGGTCGTGGTCAACGCCTCTTATCCGGGTGCGGACGCGGCAACGGTGGAAAAGAGCGTGACCCAGGTGATCGAGCAGCAGCTCACCGGCATCGATCACCTGATGTACTTCAGTTCGAGTTCCAGCTCGAACGGCGGCGTCGGCATCACGCTCACCTTCGAACCCGGCACCGACCCCGACACCGCCGCGGTGCAGACCCAGAACAAGGTGACCCTGGCAACGCCGCGCCTGCCCGCCGAAGTGGTGCAGCAGGGCGTGACGGTGTCCAAGTCCAATCCCGACTTCCTGATGTTCTTCGCGCTCAAGTCGAAGGACGGTAGCCTGGATTCCTACCGGCTCAACAACCTGTTGTCGTCCGGCATTCTCGACCAGATCGCGCGCCTGCCCGGCGTGAGCAACACGTTCCAGGTCGGCGCCGAATACGCGATGCGCATCTGGCTCGATCCGGACAAGCTGCACGGCTACAACCTGTCGGCGGCCGATGCGCTGGCGGCAGTGCGCGCGCAGAACGTGCAGGTCGCGGCCGGGTCCATCGGCGCCGAGCCGACGATTAAGGGCACCGGCGTCACCGCGACCGTGCGCGCGGAAGGCCGTTTCAGCACGCCGGATCAATTCGGCAACATCATCCTGCGCGCGAGCGCCGACGGCACCACGGTGCGCCTGAAGGACGTGGCGCGCATCGAACTGGGACCGGCCAGTTACGGCCAGCGAACCAGCTACAACGGCGTGCCGGTCGCCGGCGCCGGTGTGCAGCTCGCCACCGGCGCCAACGCGCTAACCGTCGCGCAGGAAGTCAAGAACAAGCTCGCCGAACTGCAATCGAGTTTCCCGCCGGGCGTAGAATGGTTCGCGCCCTACGATTCGACCACGTTCGTGCGCATCGCGATCGAGGAAGTGGTGATCACGCTCGCGATCGCGTTCGTGCTCGTGTTCCTGGTGATGCTGATCTTCCTGCAGAACCTGCGCGCCACGCTGATCGCCGCGATCGTGATTCCGGTCGCCCTGCTCGGCGGATTCCTGGCGTTGTCGGGCCTGGAATTCACCATCAACCAGCTGTCGTTGTTCGCCATGGTGCTGGCGATCGGCATCGTCGTCGACGACGCCATCGTGGTGATCGAGAACGTCGAACGCATCATGCGCGAGGAAAACCTCTCTCCGCGCGACGCGACGCGCAAGGCGATGCAGCAGATTTCCGGCGCGGTGATCGCGATCGCCCTGGTGCTGATGGCGGTGTTCGTGCCGAGCGCGCTGCAGACGGGTTCGGTTGGCGCGATCTACCGGCAGTTCGCGTTGACCATCGCGCTTTCCACGGCGTTTTCCGCGTTCCTCGCCCTGTGCTTCACGCCGGCATTGTGCGCGACCCTGATCAAACCCACGCACGAGCATGCGCACAATCCGCTGTTCGTCTGGTTCAACAAGACCTTCGACTGGACCCGGCACAGCTACACCGGCCACGTGCGCAGCGCAGTGCGCCACGCGCCGCGCTGGATGATGGTGTTCGCCGCCGTGGCCGTAGTGTGCGGATTCCTGTTCTGGAAGCTGCCGTCGAGCTTCGTGCCGGACGAGGATCAGGGCTATGCGTTGACGATCGTGTCGTTGCCGGCCGGCGCGACGATCGCGCGCACCAACGCGGTGATGGACCAGGTTAGCGACATCATCCGCTCCAATCCGGAAGTCGAGCGCGTGTTCGCGTTGTCCGGCTTCAGTTTCGTCGGCAGCGGCGAAAACGTCGGCATGGCGTTCATCGGCTTCAAGCCCTGGGATCAGCGCAAGGCCAACGTGACCGAATTGATCCCGCGCCTGCAGGGCCAGTTGTTCGGCCAGGTCAAGGATGCGATGGTGTTCGTGG
>DATIVQ010000013.1:0-5097 GCA_035465735.1 Rudaea sp. | reverse complement strand
GCGGCGCCGATTTGAACAGCCTTTGCACGGACGCGGGTGGCTCGACGTGGCATCCGGGTTCCGCCTGCGGAGCGCCATATCGCTGCGACATCGGTATCACCCCGGCCCAGTGCGGCAAGGCGAGATCGGCTTTGTCGTCCTTGGCGCCGCCGCTGCGAATTTTTGCGGAAATATCCACAATGGAAAAATGCAGCACCGCCGTCGCGGCCAGTTCGTTGCGGTCCGGCGGCCGCGATTCGGCGGCGCGCCCGGGCAGCATGGCATCGACGAAATGCGCCAACGCAGTCGTTTTCTCCAGCGCATCGGCAAGTGCGCGCGCGCGACCGAAGGCAACGACGGATCGGTAGTTCGCCGAGTGGTGGAAATGCGAGCGTGCCAGCACCAGCCCGTCGATATGCGTGACTTCGACGCAGGCCTCGATGCCAGCGCCGAGTTTGCCCATGAGGCGGCTGGCGATGGAGCCATGCAGCAGCAACGCGTCGCCGTCGCGGGCGTACAACATCGGGATCACGAACGGCTGGCCTTCGACGCAGAAGCCGACGTGCGCAAGGAAGCCGGCGTCCAGAATGGCGTAGGCTGTTTCGCGATCGTAGCGTGCGCGATCCTTGATGCGTTGCACCTGGTGGCGTGGCTTGGGTTTCATGATCGCCTTTGCACAAGCTGGAACCGGTGTCATCGGCCATTTCTGGCCTGCACGGGATGACTTCTTCCGGAAGTCACTTGACGCACCCAATCTAAACCTTCAGATTGGCTCCGGCGAGTGCCGGTTTTCGCCGGTTTGATGGGGCCACGATGTTCTTGCAACTCGACGACAAGGGTCCGCGCTACCTGCAACTGGCGCGCGCGCTCAAGCAGGCGATCCTCGATGGCCGTTGCGCGCCGGGCACGCGTCTGCCGGCGACGCGCACGCTCGCTCGCGAACTGGAAATCTCGCGCAACACAACCCTTGCCGCCTACGCCCTGCTCACCGAGGAAGGATTGATCGAAGGGCGTTCGGGTTCGGGCTGCTACGTCGCCGCCTTCGCCGCGGCGGCGAAACGGCCTGTCGCCGCCGCGGCGCACGAGTCCATGCGCGCGCCGGCGCTGTCGCGGCGCGGGCGGCGCATGCAGCAGGTTTATGATCACGCGATCCCGGGGCGCCAGCACCGCGGTCTGCGCTACAACCTGCAGTACGGCCTGCCGATGACGAATCCGCAGTTGGCCAGCGCGTGGCGGCGCGCGCTGAACCAGGCGGCGGCGCACGTGCAGGCGGATTATCCCGATCCGCAGGGCCTGCCAGAACTGCGCGCCCAGATCTGCGAATATCTCGCGCGGCGCCGCGGCATCAGCGCTTCACCGGACGACGTGCTGATCGTCAACGGCACGCAGCAGGCGTTCGCGCTCGCCGCGGACGTGCTGCTCGATGCCGGCGACCGTATGTTGCTTGAGGATCCGCACTATCAGGGCGCGCGCCAGGTATTCGCCGCACGCGGTGCGACGATCCGCACCTGCCGTGTCGACGGCGATGGCTTGGTTACCAGCACGCTACCGCACGATAGCCGCACCCGGCTCGCGGTGGTCACACCGTCGCACCAGTTTCCGACCGGCGCGGTGCTGAGCCTGCCGCGGCGCATGCAGTTGCTGGACTGGGCGCAGCGCCGCCGCTGCTGGCTGATCGAGGATGACTACGACGGCGAATTCCGCTACGGCACGCGCCCGCTGGCGGCGCTCAAGTCGCTCGACCGCGCCGGCCGCGTGCTCTACGTCGGCAGTTTCTCCAAGGTGATCTTCCCGGCGCTGCGCCTGGGCTACATGGTGTTGCCACCGGGCCTGCGTGACGCCTTCGTCGCGGCAAAATGGCTGACCGACCGCGGCAGCACGGCGATCGAGCAGGCCGCACTGGCGCGCCTGATCGGCAGCGGCGCCTTCGAGCGCCATCTGCGCCGGGCCGCCACCGTGTTGCGCACGCGCCGCACCGCGCTGCTCGGCGCATTGCAGCGCTACGCGGGTGATGCGGTCGAGGTCGCCGATTCCAGCGCCGGCATGCACATCCTCGCGTGGCTGCCGCGCGCCAGCCATGCGCAGGCGCAAACACTGGTCGCGTACGCGCGTGCGCGCGGGGTCGGCATCTACCTGGTCGCGCCGTACTGCCACAAGCCGTTGCCGCATCCGGGGCTGCTCCTCGGCTATGCCGATCTGCCGCCGGCGGATCTGCATGCCGCCGTGCGACTGCTCGCAGAGTGCTTGTCGCAGATCAAGAAATCCTGACCGGCACGGCGCATTGGCGGCAATCCCGGGCCGATCCTGCGATAATGAGGACCAAAATCGTACGGATTCGTGATGGGCGCCTACAGTCAAAGTTCCGAACCAATCGTTTTCGCACGCGATTGCGCCGCCGTGATGGTGCCGCAGGGCCAGGAAGTGACCTTGCCCGCCGGCCAGAACGGCTACATCACGCAAGCGCTCGGCGGCAGTTTTACCGTCTTCGTCGATGGCAACCTGTTCCGCATCGCCGGCGCGGACGCCGACGCGATCGGCAAGGAACCGCCGCCGGCGATCGTGGTCGACGACCAGTCCAGCGACGCCGATATCGAAAAACTCGTCTGGCAACAGTTGCGCACTTGTTTCGATCCGGAGATTCCGATCAATATCGTCGAGCTGGGCCTGGTCTACGAATGCGACGTCGGCCATCGCGAAGACGGCATGCGCAAAGTGGACGTGAAGCTGACCCTGACCGCGCCCGGCTGCGGTATGGGAGACATACTCGTCGACGACGCGCGCACCAAGATCGAGGCGATTCCGACCATCGCCGAGGCGAACGTGGAACTCACCTTCGATCCGCCGTGGAATCAGTCGATGATGTCGGATGCGGCGAAGCTGGAAACCGGGATGCTCTGAACCCGTCGAAAAATCTGCTGCGCTCGGCATCTTGCACGCGTGCGGTGCTCGGACTGCGCGGGCAGGATGCCGAAGCGAACGGCGGAGCCGGCCCGGAGGGCGAGCTGCGGAAGCAGCGAGTCATGCTCATGTACTCAACACGTACACTCCGCTTCCTGCGCTCCGGGCGCGCGCAACCTGCTTTCGCTCGCTACGATTTTGCGACGGGTTCAACCAGATCCGGCGCTCTCACCACAACGGACGATTGAAATCGAAATCCGGTTGCGGTTGCGGTCGCGCAAACGCCGGGCCGATGCCGTAGTCCACGCCCAGGCGCAGCAGCAGGTGGGCGCGTTGCTGGCTGTCGACTTCCGGCGCGATCACGGCAACGCCATTTGCATGTGCCTTGCGGATCAATGCGAGCAAAGTGTCGCTGACCGACTTGGCACTGCCCAGTTCCTCGACCAGCGCCGGCGCCAGGCGCACGAAATCGACGTCCAGGTTCTTCAGTGCGTGCACCGCCGCCCAGTCGCGGCCGTAGTCGACGAGGCAGAAACGCACGCCGTGCTGGTGCAGCGCCTTGACCTGTTCGCGCGCGCGTTCGCCGGCGTCGATCAGGGTCGAACAGGCCAGTTCGATGGTCAGGCCGGTGCCGGACAGATGCCGCGATTTCAGTTCGCGTTCCAGCCACCAGGAAAATTCCGATTCCAGCGCGCTCGACACCGCCTGTGGCACGAACAGGCGCAGCTGGCGGCCGCGGCGCAATTGTTCCTCGCGTACTTCCAGCGAATGCTGCAGCAGCATGCGGTCGAGCGTGGCGATCTGGTTGCACTCGGCGGCGACCGGCGCGAGTTCCGCGTAGGAAACGCTGGTGCCCGGATGCTGCACGCTGCGCACCTTGAAACCGAGTTCGAACTGGCCGTGCAGCTTGCCGGCGAGCGGCGCGATCGCGCAGAACTCAAATTGGGTCTGTTCCGGAACGAGCGGCCGGCTCAGCACCGCGCGCACCGCGAGCAACGGATCGATCGGCAGCAGCGCGGCTTCCTTCGCCTCGAACCAGAGCACGCGGTTGCCGCCCATATGCGCGGCGGCCAGTTGCGCTGCTTGCGCATTCGTCACCACCGAATCCACGCTTGCATTCTCGCCGCCGAGCAGGGCCAGGCCGAGGCTGGCGCTGAGCGCGTGCGTGCGTCCGTTGTATTGCCACGGTTGCTCGTTCAGCGCTTCGCGGATGTTTTCCGCGGCGGTGTTCAATTCGCGGCGGCTGCGCCGGTTGAGCAGGCTGAAATAGTGGAAGTCCTGGTACTGCGCGCAAAGGTCGAGTTCGTCGAGCTGGCTGCGCAGCAAGTTGCCGACGTGCGCGTCGAGCGCGGCGAGGCCAGCCAGGCCGATCTGTTCGCGCAACAGCGCGGCGCGGTCGAGCGCGACGTAGAGCAGCGCTGCGGAACGGTCGCCGAGCGCGGCTTCGAGCTTTTCTATCAGGGTGGTGCGCGAATACAGGCCGGTGCGCGTGTCACGGCCGCCGGGCTTGCCGATCACCTCGCGCAGCCAGTGCGCGCGCTGCACGCGCGCCTGCACCGCGCCGATCAGGTGCCGTGCCTTGACCGGCTTGAGCAGCACTTCGTCGCCGCCGGCGGCGATCGCGTCGAAGCGCTGTGCGGTGCCGTTCGCGTCGGCGGCGAGGATGATCGGCACGGCCGCGAATTCGTGCTGCTGGCGGATGAGCTGGATGAGTTCGACGCCGTTCACGTCCGGCAGGTCGTGATCGATGACGATGACGTCGGGGCGGAAATCGCCGATCGCGGCGAGCGCGGCCTGGCCGTTGCTGACCAGGCGCGCGGTCATGCCGCGTTCGACCAGCACGCGCGCCGACTCGGTGGCGTGGGCGCGGTCGGATTCGACCAGCAGCACGCGCCATTCCGGTTGCGCGTCGGCATGCAGCAGTTCGTCGAGTTTGCCGATCACGCGCAGCGAATCCACCGGCGCGCTGAACAGCGCGGCGGCGCCGGCGCGCATGGCCAGCAGACGGTGGCCGAGGTCGCCATCCGGCGATACCGCGAGTACCGCCGGCATGCGCTCCCCGCTCAAGCCAAGCTCGGCGTACTGCACCGCGACGCGCGCCATGATGCGCAGCTTGCGCGCATCCACGAGCAGTGCGCCCGGAATCGCATGGGCGAGGAAATCGGGCAGGGTCGACGGCTCGGCGAACTCGCGCACGTCGTAGCCGCGTTCGCGCAATCC
>DATIVQ010000012.1:0-3188 GCA_035465735.1 Rudaea sp. | reverse complement strand
CTGGAAGGCCGGACCGGGCAAGACCGTCGGCATCGTCGGACTCGGCGGACTCGGCCACATGGGCGTGAAGCTCGCGCACGCGATGGGCGCGCGCGTGGCCCTGTTCACCACCTCGCCCGGCAAGGAAGCCGACGCGAAGCGCCTCGGCGCCGACGACGTGGTCATCTCCAAGGACGCCAAGCAGATGGCCAAGCAGGCCAACCGCTTCGACTTGATCATCAACACGGTGGCGGCGCCGCACAATCTCGATGTCTTTCTGAACCTGCTAAAGCGCGACGGCACGATGTGCCTCGTGGGCGCGCCGGCGACGCCGCATCCCTCCACGCAGGTCTTCAACCTGATCTTCAAGCGCCGCGCGATTGCGGGGTCCCTGATCGGCGGCATCCCCGAAACCCAGGAAATGCTGGATTTTTGCGCCGAACGCGGCATCGTCTCCGACATCGAGACCATCGCCATGCGCGACATCAACACCGCCTACGAGCGCATGCTCAAGAGTGACGTGAAGTACCGCTTCGTGATCGACATGCAGACGCTGCGCAACGAGGCGAAGGCAGCGTGAGCCGGTGCCGATGTGACGTTCACGCCATCGGCACTTTCGATCCCTTCTCTTTCGCGGCCGCAATCGCCCTGTAGTAGCCGGCGTCGTCGTGGCGCATCACGCCGGAGCCGTCTGCGCGGCGGCACAATGCCGTCGAATGTACTCTGCGTGCGAGGGCATCGCTTGCGCAGCCTCTTCCATCAGGCGCCGCAGGTCGGCGAGGAACCGCTTGGCATCGACCTGCACGCGCATGTCCGCCAGTGGATCGTGGCGCAGCGGCTGGATTTCCTGGCCGACCAGCACGGCGAGCCAGTTCGGGTTCTGGAACAGTTCCAGCGGCTCGGCGACGGTGCGGCCGCCGCTGCGGAACTGGTCGATCTTGTACTGCAGCGTATCCGGAATCGCCATGGTCGCGGTTTCCCGCCACAATGGCGCATCGTCGCGCCGGGTGGCGTGATAATGCAGGATCAGGAAATCGCGGATGCGCTCGTATTCGGCATGCGTGATGCGGTTGAACTCGCGCGCCGCCAGCGGATCGAAGTCGCGGTCCGGGAACAACGCCAGCAGCCGCGCCAGCGAAGACTGCACCAGATGGATGCTGGTGGACTCTATCGGTTCCATGAATCCGGCGGCGAGGCCGAGCGCCACGCAATTGCGGATCCAGAACTGGCGGCGCCGACCGGCGACGAAACGCAGCAGGCGCGGTTCGTCGAGCGCCTTGCCTTCGAGGTTCGCGAGCAGCAGCGCCGCCGCCGCGTCGTCACTGACGTAACGACTGCAATACACTAGGCCGTTGCCCATCCGATGCTGCAGCGGAATGCGCCACTGCCAACCCGCATCACGCGCCATTGCGCGCGTGTACGGCACCGGCTCGCCGACATGTTCGCTCGGCACGGCGACCGCGCGGTCGCACGGCAGCCAGTGGTTCCACGACTCGTAAACGGTCTTCAGCGCGCCTTCAATCAGCACGCCGCGGAAGCCGGAACAGTCGATGAAGAAATCGGCTTCCACGACCGCCCCGCCGCCGAGCGTCAGCGACTGGATGAACCCGTCCTCCGGCCCCAGCGCGACGTCCACCACCTTGCCTTCGGTGCGAATAACGCCGCGCTGCTCGGCGTAGCGCCGCAGGAAGCGTGCATAAAGTGCGGCGTCGAAGTGATAGGCGTAGTCGAACGTGGACTGCACGTAACGCGAATCCGGCGACGGGCGCTCGAACCGCCCGAGGCGCGCCGCCACCCACGCCAAGGCGTAATCCTGCAGGGGCGTCGCATTCCCGCGCGCGCGCTCGCGCAGCCAGTACTGGTGGAACGGCACCGCGTCGAACGGCACTCCGATCTGCCCGAACGGATGGAAATAGCGGTGTCCGAGGCTGCTCCAGTTGTGGAAATCGATGCCGAGCTTGAACGTGCCCTGCGTCGCGGCGATGAACGCATGCTCGTCGATGCCCAGCATCTGGTTGAAGCGCTTGAGCGGAGGCAGCGTGGCCTCGCCGACGCCAACGGTACCGATCTCGTCCGATTCCACCAGTTCGATGCGGCAATTGCCCTGCAGGGCGTGCGCGAGCGCGGCGGCAGCCATCCAGCCGGCCGAGCCGCCCCCGACAATGGCGATGCGCCGGATGCGACGGTCATTCATGCGGGGGTACGGTCCATAGCCTGTGCAGCGACGCTCACAGCATCGGCAACTTCAAACCCTTCTCCTTCGCACACCTAATGGCAATGTCGTAGCCGGCATCGGCATGGCGCATGACGCCCGTGCCGGGATCGTTCCACAGCACGCGCGCGATGCGGGCGTCCGCTTCCTTCGTACCGTCGCAGACGATGACGACGCCAGCGTGCTGCGAATAGCCCATGCCGACGCCGCCGCCGTGATGGAAACTTACCCAGGTCGCGCCGCTGGCGGTGTTGAGCAATGCGTTGAGCAACGGCCAGTCGGATACCGCGTCGGAACCGTCGCGCATGGCTTCGGTCTCGCGGTTTGGCGAGGCCACGGAACCCGAATCCAGGTGATCGCGGCCGATCGCGATGGGGCCTTTCAGTTCGCGGTTGCGCACCATCGCGTTGAAGGCGAGCCCGAGTTTGTCGCGCAATCCCAATCCGACCCAGCAGATGCGCGAGGGCAGGCCCTGGAAGCTGATGCGCTTTTCGGCCATGTCGATCCAGTTGTGCAGGTGCGGATCGTCGGGGATGAGTTCCTTTACCTTGGCATCGGTTTTCACGATGTCTTCCGGATCGCCGGACAGCGCGACCCAACGGAACGGGCCGACGCCGCGGCAGAACAGCGGACGCACGTAGGCCGGCACGAAGCCGGGGAAGTCGAACGCATTCTTGCAGCCGACGTCGAACGCCATCTGGCGGATGTTGTTGCCGTAGTCGAACGTCGGGATGCCCTGCGCATGGAACGCGAGCATCGCTTCCACGTGCTTCTTCATCGATTGCTTGGCCGCGTCGCGCGTGCCATCGGGATCAGATTTGCGGCGCTCGAACCATTGCTCGACGGTCCAGCCGATCGGCAGGTAGCCGTTGACCGGATCGTGCGCGGATGTCTGGTCCGTCACCGCATCGGGCTTGATGCCGCGCCTGACCAACTCGGGCAGGACTTCCGCGGCGTTGCCAAGCAACGCAATGGATTTGGCCTCGCCCGCTTTTGT
>DATIVQ010000011.1:0-8144 GCA_035465735.1 Rudaea sp. | reverse complement strand
ATCAAAGCAGAAACGGTCATTGAAACCTCCCGTATGAATGCAATTTTAGCACTTACATTATTAGAGTGCTAAACAAGCCCTGAAGTTCAAACCGGCCTCGCGGCCGGATTTACTAAACTCAATAGTACATTAAAAGGACGGGCTTGTCAACGCGCTTAGCCGCCATCGTCCGCATAACTGACGCATATCAATACCCGCCGGTCCAGGGCGTGCCATATTTTTTACAAATTGAAAGTGGAGAAGTTTCATGGCAAGGACACAATCCGCGTCGACGGGTTCCGTATCCCCTGCTGCACGCCGGCAAGCGACTCTCGACGTCAGCGCATTCGAGCCGCAATGGCACGAGAAACTGCGCGATGGCAGTTCGGTGCTGATCCGGCCGATCCAGCCGGCCGATACCGAACTGGAACGGCGTTTCATTGCGGAGCTTTCGCCCGAATCGCGGCGCCTGCGCTTTCTCGGCCAGATCGGCACCCCGACTCCGGCCCTGCTCGACCAACTCACGCACCCCGATCCCCGGCACGACGCCGCCTTCGTTGCCTTGGTCGCACAAGGTGCATCCAAGCGCGAGATCGGCGTTGCGCGTTTCAGCGCGCAGGCGGATGGCCGCCGCTGCGAGTGCGCGGTGACGGTCAGCGAAGACTGGCGCAACCGCGGCCTCGCCACCGTGCTCATGCAGCACCTGATCGAAGTCGCGCGCCACCGCGGCATCGAAACGATGTATTCGGTGGACGCGGCCGAGAATCCGGCCATGCACGATCTGGCCACGCATCTGGGCTTCACCTGCCGGCGGGATCCTGAAGACGCAGCGCAGGTGCTGCACACGCTCGATCTTAAAGCCGCCACCGTGTGAGGACGCCATGAAAGCCAGCGACGTGATGAGCATCGATCCGGTCGCGGTAAGCGCCGGTGCCAGCGTGTTCGAGGCGATGCGGTTGATGCTCGATCGGCGCGTCAGCGGACTGCCGGTGACCGACGCCAAGGACGCGCTCGTCGGCATCGTCAGCGAAGGCGATTTCCTGCGCCGCGGCGAACTCGGCACCGAAAAGAAGCACCGGCGCTGGCTCGAGTTCCTGACCAGCCCGGGCAAGCTCGCCAGCGAATATACCGGCGCGCACGGCCTGAGCGTGCGCGACATCATGTCGGCCGACGTGCAGACCGTCACGCCGGACACACCGCTCGCCGATGTTGTGCAGGCAATGGAAAAACACCACATCAAGCGCCTGCCCGTGGTCGCGAACGCCAAGCTGGTCGGCATCGTCAGCCGCGCCGACCTGATGCGTGCATTCCTGACGCGGGTGACGCAAGCGGTGCACGCACCTGCTTCCGATAGCACATTGCGCGAGCGCATCGCCGCCGATATCGAGCGCCAGGCGTGGGGGCCGAGCGCGCTTGTGCATGTCAGCGTGGACGGTGGCGTGGCGACCTTGAATGGCGTGCTGGTCGACGAGCGCATGCGCACGGCGCTGCGCGTGCTCGCGGAAAACGTCTGCGGCGTCGGCCACGTCCGCGACCGTCTGACCACGATCGAACCGATGACCGGTGCGATCGTGCGCAGCGGAGACGATTAAACCAACTTCGCCGCAGCACGCGCCGCGATCCATTCTTCGTTGGTCGGCTCAACCGCCACCAGCACCTTGCTCGATACGCCGGAGATGACCGGAGCGTTCGCTGCATTCGCCGCCGCATCGAGTTCGACGCCGAGGAAGCGCAGGCCTGCGCAGACGCGCTCGCGGATCGGCGCACTGTGCTCGCCGATGCCGGCGGTGAAAACGAGCATGTCCAGACCACCCAGCACGGCCGCCAGCGCGCCCGCCTCGCGCACGATGCGATGCACGTAGAGCGCCAGCGCCTCGGCAGCCGGCACCTCGTCCGCGCGCGCGAGCAGCGCGCGGATATCGGCCGAAATCCCCGAAACGCCGAGCAGGCCGGATTCGTGATAAAGCATGCGTCCGACTGCGTCGAGCGACAGCTTGAGGATCTGCATGAGGTGGATCACCACACCCGGATCCAGCGCGCCGCAGCGCGTGTTCATCATCACGCCGTCGAGCGCGGAAAAACCCATCGTCGTGGCGACACTTTCCAAATTGCGCAGCGCGCACAGACTCGCGCCACTGCCCAGATGCGCGCAGATCGTGCGCCCGCGCGCACGATCGCCATGGCGTTCGCCGAGCGCGAACGCGAGGTATTCGTAGCTCAGTCCGTGGAAGCCGTAGCGGCGCAGGCCGCGTTCGCGCAGCGCGCGCGGCAGCGGCAACATCTGTTCCACCGCGGGCATGTCGCGATGAAAGCCGGTATCGAAGCAGGCGACCTGGGGTAACTCGGGTTGCGTGGCGAGCAGTTCGGCGATCGCCTCAAGTGCGAACGGTTGATGCAACGGCGCCAGCGGAATGTAACCGCGCAGGTCGGCGAGCACCGCCGCATCCACTCGCACCGGTGCGAAGTACTTGGCGCCGCCATGCACGACGCGATGCACGACGGCGACGATGCGATCGCTGCCCAGCCGCGCACGCACGCGGTCGCGGATATGCGCGAGTGCGGCGCGGTAGGGATCCGTGCCGCCCGCCACGAGCGGCTGTTGTGCGACACCGGTTTCCTCGAACGACGTGCCGGTACCGCCGATGTTCACGACCCGGCCGCTCCACGCTGGCGCGCGCGCCAGCGTGGCCCTGTCGAACAGTGCGAACTTGATGCTGGACGATCCGCAGTTGAGCGCGAGGATCGATTCGCTCACGGCGGCGATGCCCGGTTGCGATGCGCGACGAGCACGGCCAGCGCGCACGAGGCGATACGCGATTCGCAGGTATCGGCGCGGCTGGTCAGCACCACCGGGACGCGCGCGCCCACGACGATGCCCGCGCTCTCCGCGCCGCCCAGGTATTCGAGCTGCTTGGCCAGCATGTTGCCCGATTCCAGGTCCGGCACGACCAGCACGTCGGCCTGCCCTGCAACCGGCGAGACGATGCCCTTGATGCGCGCGGCGTCGGCCGAGATCGCATTGTCGAAAGCGAGCGGACCGTCGAGCACGCCGCCGGTAATCTGGCCGCGGTCGGCCATCTTGCACAAGGCGGCGGCATCGAGCGTCGCGGGCATGCGCGAGTTGACGGTCTCGACCGCCGCGAGGATCGCCACATGCGGCTTGCGCACGCCGATGACCTGCGCCAGCGCGATCGCGTTGCGCACGATGTCGGCCTTTTCGTCCAGCGTTGGCGCGATGTTCACCGCCGCGTCGGTGATGATGAACGGGCGCGGGTAGGCCGGCGTGTACATCAGGAAGCAATGCGAGATGCGCCGCGCCGTGCGCAGGCCCGTATCGGCGGCGATCACGGCCTGCATGATCTCGTCGGTGTGCAGGCTGCCCTTCATCAGCGCCTCGACCTGGCCGGTGCGCGCGAGCGCGACCGCGCGCGCGGCGGCATCGTGGCTGTGTGCGGCATCCTCGATCGCGATGCCGGCGAGGTCGAGCTTGTTTTCGCGCGCGATGCGTTCGATCTTTTCGCGTGGCGCGACCAGGATCGGCTCGATGATGCCCCTGGCGCGCGCGTCGACTGCGGCGCTCAGACTCGTCGAATCGCACGGATGCACCACGGCGACGCGGATTGCGCCGAGCGGGCGGGCGCGCTCGATCAGCATGCGCTCGAGATAATCTCTTTCCTCGGCTCCGTTCATGCGCTGCTCCACAACGAGAGAGCGTCCATCCTAGCGCACCGGGAAATCCCGCGTGACGCCAGGCCCGCTATGCCGGGACCGCCAGCTCCGCCGCCGGCGGCAGGCGCCAGTCGATCTCTTCCAAGCCGTGCTCGCGCAGCCAGGCGTTGGCCCGGGAAAAATGCCCGCAACCGATGAATCCGCGATGCGCCGACAAGGGCGAGGGATGCGGCGCCTTGAGCACGAGGTGCCGATGCGTGTCGATGAGCCGGCCCTTGGCCTGCGCGTAGCTGCCCCAGAGCAGGAAGACGAGGTTCTCGCGCTCGCGGTTCAGATGATCGACGATCGCGTCAGTGAAGCCTTCCCAGCCCTTGCCCTGGTGCGACCCGGCGAGGCCGCGTTCGACCGTCAGCACCGCATTCAACAGCAACACGCCCTGCCGCGCCCACGGGATCAGGCAGCCGTGATCCGGGCGCGGAATGCGCAGGTCGCGCTCGATTTCCTTGAAGATGTTTTCCAGCGACGGCGGCACGGGCACGCCCGGCAGCACGGAAAAGCACAGGCCGTGCGCCTGGCCCGGCCCATGGTAGGGATCCTGGCCGAGGATGACGACTTTGACCGCATCGAACGACGTGGCGTCGAGCGCGGCGAAAATGCGTTTCGGCGACGGATAGATCGCCTTGCCGGAACGCAGTTCCGCGCGCAGGAATTCGGAAAGCGCTTGCATGTCCGGGCGATCGAAATAGCGGCCGACGCGCGCCTTCCACGACGCCTCCAGCTTCAATTCGTGCGCGGAATCCATCTAAAAATCGTTACGAGCGAAGGCGGCATTCCGACTTGAATCGGGCGCGTCGCCGGAGCGCAGGAAGCGGAGTGTACATAGAAGTACATGAGCATTTACTCGCCGAAGTCCTGCGGCTCGCCCTTCCGGGCCATTCGCTTCGCGAATGTTCGCTCCGGCGTCCTGCCTTCGCAGTCGAGCACCGCCGGCGCACAAGATGCCCAGCGCAGTGGATTTCAAGATGGATTCCGCTCACGCCGCCGCGTTGCGCAACTGCTCGCGCAGATGCCGCGACACGCGCATCTGGAACAGCAGCTTGGTGATCAGCAGGCGTTCCTCGATCGGTTTCTGCACGAGGTCGTTCGCCCCCGCGCGCAGCAGTGCCGCCTGGTTCTGCGGATTGTCGTCGCCGGTCATGATCAGCACCGGCAACTGGCCCTTGGAATAACCGAACTCGGTACGGATGCGTTCGAGCAGGTCGCCGCCGGTCAGTTCGCCCTTCAGGTTCACGTCGGACAGCACGACGTCGCAGCCGATGCGCCCCTGCACCATGCCGGTTTCCAGGTGCGCGACCGCGTCCTCGACACTGGTCACGTGCAGCACGGTGAGGCCGTATTTTTCCAGCATGCGGCGCGTGGCCAGCGCGACTACGCGGCTGTCCTCGACGTACAGCACCTCGCCGCTGGCCTGCGCCTCGGGAACCACATAGCCGCGGATGAAGGCGCTCAAGGCGTTGAAGCCCAGCGACTTGTCGAAGTAATCGGTGACGTATTCCGTGAGCTCGCGGTTGACCAGGCGCTCGTTGACGTCGCCGGACACCACGATGATCGGGATGTAGGCCTGCGGCGCGTGTTCGCGGATGAAGCGCGCGAGTTCCAATCCGTCCATGTCCGGTAGGCGCAGCGCCGTGGTGACGAGGTCGACGACGCCGGCCTCGAGCTGTTTCTTCGCTTCCGCGCCGCTTTCGCAGGCGAGCACGGTGACGCCGGGCAGATCGGCCTTGAGCAGTTGTTCGATCAGGCGGCGCACGACCTTGGAGCCGTCCACCACCATCACGCGCGGAGTCTCGCTGGCGATATGGCGGGTGAGGGCGGCGTCGGCCACGTCGTTATCTCGGTTGACCCAGGGCGATGTGCCGAGACGCGGCGAGGAAGGCGCCGAGCCAGCCGAGCGCGGCGCTAGCCGCGAGCGCGGCGAGCATTTGCGCCGGACTCAAGCCGTGCACCGCGAAGCCATGATCGTAGGCAGCCAACAGCCGCGCCAGCGGCGCGGCGAGGATTGCTTGCACGATTCCGATCAGCATCAGGCTCAACACCCCTGCAAACGTACCGTACCAGAAGCCGGAATACAAAAACGGCCGGCGCACGAACCCCGCGTCGGCGCCGAGCAGCTGCATCACCGCAATCTCCTCGCCGCGCCCGGCGATATCCAGGCGCACCGTGTTGCCGATCACGAGCAATGCCGCCAGCGCCAGCAATCCGGCCAGCACCTGCGCGCCACGCAGGCCCAGGCCGAGGATCGCGTTCAGGCGTTGCCGCCATTGCGCATCGTACTGCACCTGATCCACCAGGGGATCGCCGCGCAAGACCTGCGTCAGCGCGCCTGGATCGCCGCGTGGATCGACGATCAGCACTGCCGGCAACGGATTGTAGTGCAAAACCTTGAGCGCATCGGCGAAACCCGAACGCTCGCGAAACTCGTCGAGGCCCTGTTCGGGCGTCTTCACCGCGACCGAAATCACGTCCGCGCGCGCGCGAAAGCGCGCCGCCAAGGCCTGCACGGCATCGGCTTTCGCGTCGGGTTTCAGGAAGGCGCTGACCGCGCTCGCCTCGCCGACGTTGCCGGCAAGGCCGCGCGCATTATCGACCAACAGCCAGAACAGCAGCGGCAGGGCGAGCGCAAAACCGAGCACGGCCAGGGTCAGCGCCGTCGCCCACGGCCGCACGGCCAGGCGCCCGAGGCTGGAAAACAGGCTGTACAGATGCTGTTCGCGCCAGGCGCGCAGCGAGAATTCTCCTCGTGGCTCCGGCGCAGCAGGTTTCGCGCGATTTTTCTCGACACGGCGGTTCATGGGCCGATATTGTGAGGCTTGAAGTCGTCAATGAGTTTCCCGTGATCAAGCACCAGCACGCGCTTGCCCATGCGCTTGACCAGCGGCAGGTCGTGGCTGGCGACGAGCACCGTGGTGCCGACCTGCTCGAACTCGCCGAAAAGCGCCATGATTTCCGCCGCGAGCTTCGGATCGAGATTGCCAGTCGGTTCGTCGGCGATCAGCACTGGTGGCTTGGCGACGATGGCGCGCGCGATGCCCACGCGCTGCTGCTCGCCGGCCGACAGCATGGACGGCGCGGATTTTTCGCGCTCGAGCAGGCCGACCTTGTCCAGCGCCGCGCGCACGCGTTTGGCCGTTTCCTCGCGCGGCGCGCCGGCAATCACGAGCGGCAGCGCGACATTGTCGAACACGCTACGGTCGAGCAGCAGGCGATGATCCTGAAACACCATGCCCACGCCGCGGCGCACGCGTGCAATGCCGCGCCGGCGCACGACGCCAAGATTGCGGCCGCCCACCGTGACCTGTCCGCGCGTGGGCCGCTCGAGCAGGGCGACGAGGCGCAACAGCGTGCTCTTGCCCGCGCCGGAATGGCCGGTCACGAACGCCATCTCGCCGGCTCCGAGCGCAAAGCTCACATCACTGAGCGCATCGTGACCGCTCGGATATCGCTTGCCGACACGTTCGAACGCGATCATGCGTCGGACCCGTTCAACGCGAGGTGCCGTCGAGCAGCCGCGTGGCCACGCCGCTCACGGCTGCCCACGCCGTCGCGAAACCCAGCGCGACCACGTAGAGCGCACCGAAGACGGCGTACAGGTCGGCGCGGCTCGCCCCCTGCGCCATGCGCGCGTGTGGCACGGCGAGCATGGCGGCGCCGAACACGGCGCTGACGAGCATCAGGGCCAGCGACATCCGCTGCCCCACGACCCGACGCTTGCCCGCCGCGGACATGGAGGGTTTGCCGAACAGCGCCGCGCGCAACCAACGCACGAGAAGCTCGATCGCCATCACGCCCAGGCTCAGGACCCAGAACAAGCGCGAGACCAGAGCGCCCAAATCGACGTCTGCGCCGGCATTCGACGCGCCCCCGAGCCATGCACGTACGCTCGCCGGCAACGCGCCCGCCAGTTGCCCAAGCCAGCCGACATTCGGTCCGAGCAAGGCGATCTGGCAGAACACGAGCGCTGCGAAACACAGCAGCAAGGCCGGCACGAGCAGGCCGGACGCGAAATACTGCACGAACCAGCCGGCAAGACCGCGGATCAGGTTCGCATTGGCTGGAATCGGATCGGCCACGGTCATTTCACCATCTGGTTCATGTCGAAGATCGGCAGCAGTATCGCGAGCACGATGAACAGCACCATCGCGCCAACCAGCAGGATCACGAGCGGGCCGAGGATCGATGTCAGCGCGGTTAGCCAGCGGTCGAGTTCGCGCTGCTGCTGGTTCGCAGCTTCTTCGAGCATGCGTTCGAGTTCGCCGGCACGCTCGCCGCTGGCGATCAGGCGCAACGCGACAGGCGGGAAATATCCCGATTCGCCGAGCGCGCGGGAGAAATTCCCGCCCTCGCGCACTTTCAACGCCGCGCGCTTGACCGCCGCGCGCATCGGCAAGCTCGGCATCACCTGCGCGCCGATCTGCAACGCATCGAGCAGAGGCACC
>DATIVQ010000010.1:0-18524 GCA_035465735.1 Rudaea sp. | reverse complement strand
GCCATCCACGGTGAGGCGCAACGGCAGCAATGCGGCGGATTCACCCAGTCCCGGCAACAATGCGCTGCACGCCGCGGCATTGGCCTGCGACTGGAATTGCGCATCCTTCCACGCGCCGCTCTGCGCGCACGGCGCGAGCTCCGCCCATTGCGACGCATCGAAACGGAATTTGCGCTTGCCGTCTAACATCTCATCGGCAGCGGTCGGATCGAGCGGTCGGTATGGCGTCAGCGTGACGCGATTGCCATTGTCCGCGGGCGTTGCGAGAAACAGCCACAGCGCGTGCGTGGTCGTATTGGCATTGGTCGATTCGAGCCGCCAGAACCACAAGCTGCCGTCGCGACGGCGGTCGGCCAGATGCAAGGTCTCGCGCACCGGCGGCACGGCTATGGTAGCCCCGGCGTGTGCGTCAGCGGAAGCGCGCTTGACTTGCTCGTGATTGTCCCAATCGCCTGCCAACGCGTTGTCGAGCCGGGCCAGCGCATCGCCAGCCGGAGCATCACGGCTGGGTGCGCTCTGGCACGCCGCGAGCGAGCCGAACAAAATCAACAACGCAACGGCACGCATTCGTCGAAACCGCCTCATGCGGATGCCTGCACAAAAGCGCGCGTCGCGTCCGCGAGCGCCGGATCCTGCAAGGCGAAATGCAAGGTTGCCATGACCAGGCCGAGCTTGTTTCCGCAGTCGAAGCGCGTGCCCTCGAAGCGATAGGCGTACACCTTGTCCCGTTCGAGCAACGCAGCGATCGCGTCGGTAAGCTGGATCTCGCCGCCCGCGCCGGGTTTGGTCCTTTCCAGCAGTTCGAAGATGCGGCCCGGCAGCACATAGCGGCCGACGATGGCGAGGTTGGACGGCGCGACCTCGGGCTTGGGCTTTTCCACGACATGGCGAACGCGCGCGGCGCGGCCTTCGGCTTTTTCCGCATCAACGATGCCGTATTTCTGCGTGTCCGCGCGCGGCACTTCCTCCACCGCGATCGCTCCAGCCTGTTCACGCGCCGCGAATTGCGCCATCTGGCGCAACGCGCCCGCGCCGCCGGCTTGCGATGGACTGGTCCAGATCAGGTCATCGGGAAGGATCACGCCGAATTGCTCGTCGCCGATCACGGGTTTCGCGCACAGCACCGCATGGCCGAGGCCAAGCGCCTCGGACTGGGTGATGTAGGCGCAACGCACGTGCTTGGGGATCGTGTTGCGCACCGCATGCAGCAAGTCATACTTGCCGCTGCGCTCGAGCTTGTGTTCCAGTTCGAATGCCGTATCGAAGTAATCCGCGATCGCATGCTTGTAGCGGCTTGTGATGAAGATCAAGGTATCTGCGCCGGCCTCCACGGCCTCGTCGACCGCGTACTGGATCAGCGGCTTGTCCAGCACGGGCAGCATTTCCTTGGCCACGACCTTTGACGCGGGCAGGAAACGCGTGCCGAGCCCGGCCACGGGAAAAACGACCTTACGCAATGGTGCGTTCATTCAGGCTCCTTCGGCATGGCGCACGATCGGCACGACCTCGGCGGAATCCGCGACGTCGCGCCAGGAAAAATCCGGCAGCAGGCCGGTCAGGCAGGCGCGCAGGGCGTCCTCGTCGTAATCGCGCACGGATTGAGCCGCCTGGCGCAACTGCGCGTTGAGCAACTCCCACGACACGCTGCGCGGCTGGGCGAGGAAAATCTTGGCGTGTTCCGTGGCTCGATAGTTTTCGTGATCGTGGAACAATTCCTCGAAGAGCTTTTCGCCAGGACGCAAGCCGGTGTAGACGATGGCGACGTCGCGCTCCGGAACCTTGCCGGCGAGGCGGATCATCTGCTCGGCGAGGTAGCGGATCTTCACGGGCTCGCCCATGTCGAGCGCGAAGATTTCGCCGCCCTTGCCGAGCACGCCTGCCTGCAGGATGAGCTGGCAGGCCTCGGGAATGGTCATGAAGTAACGCGACATTTCCGGATGCGTCACCGTCACCGGTCCGCCATTGCGGATCTGTTCGCGGAACAGCGGCACCACGCTGCCGGCGGAATCGAGCACATTGCCGAAACGCACGGTGACGAAGCGCGTCGCCGATTGCGCGGCGAAGTTCTGGCAGAAGAGTTCAGCCACGCGCTTGCACGCGCCCATCACGCTGGACGGATTGACCGCCTTGTCGGTTGAGATGAGCACGAAGCAGCCGACGCCGTGGCTGTCCGCCGCCTGCGCCACGATCTGCGTGCCCAACACGTTGTTGCGGAACGCCTCGCGTACCTGGTTCTGCAGCAGCGGCACATGCTTGAATGCCGCAGCGTGCAGCACGACTTGCGGTCGTGCGCGCGCGAACACCCGCTCGCAGACGGCCGCGTCGCCGCAGTCGCCGAGGACGGCGTCGACCAGCAAATCCGGAAACTCGCGGCGCAGTTCCTGCTCGATGCGATACAGATTGAATTCGGACAATTCCAGGATAGTCAGCGATTCAACGCCCAGGCGCGCCACCTGCCGGCACAGTTCCGCGCCGATGGAGCCGCCGCCACCGGTGATCAGCACGCGCTGACCGGCGAACCCGGCGCGCATCGCGGCCCAATCCAGTTGCACTGGATCGCGGCCCAGCAGATCCTCGATCGCCACTTCCTTGAGCTGGCTGAAGCCCGCACGCCCCGCGACGACATCCTGCAAGCGCGGCACGGTGCGGAACGGTATGCCGGTTTCCTCGCACAGTTCGACGATGCGGCGCATCTGTACCGTCGTAGCCGAAGGTATCGCAATCAGCAGCATCTCGGCGGCGGCTTCGCGCGCCAGTTCGGGCAGGCGATCCATCGTACCGAGCACCGGCACCCCGTGTACGCGCGCGCCGCGCAGCGCCACGTTGTCGTCGAGCAGGCCAATCGGCCGATAGCGCGCGTCGTGCGCGAGTTCGCGCAACAAGGCTTCGCCCGTGCGTCCGGCGCCAAGCACCAGCACGCGCCGCGCGGGAACGCGTGCGAGCAATTCGAAACGGCTGTCCTTCCAGTAGCGGTAGGCCAGACGCGGCGCGCCGAGCAGCACGGCGAGCGCAGCCGGATAGATCGCCAGCACGCTGCGCGGCACCGACTCGAGGCGGTCGTAGAGGAACAACGCAACCGCGATCCCGAGGGCTCCAAGCAACGCCGCGCGCACGATGTTCCAAAGATCCGGAAGGCTGGCAAAGCGCCACAGGCCCTTGTACAAGCCCGTCCACCTCAGTACCGCGCCCTGCACCAGCATGACGATTATCGTGTCCGGTGCGAGCTGCCACGCCGTGGGCGGATTGGCCTCGAAGCTGTAGCGCAACCAGTTCGCCGCCGTCCAGGCGAGCCAGACCATGACCATGTCGTGCAAAACGACGGCCAAGCGTGGATGGATGGCGGCGGTGAGCTTACGCATGGCGCGACGATTCTACCTTGTCCAGGCACCAGCGCTTGCCCAATGCCCAAGCTGTGATTCCGCTCGCGTACACGAATGCGGCGATCAGCGTGTCGTGGCCATCCATGTGCTCGAGGAGCAGCATCGCCGGCGCGACGATCAGCAGGTTCCAGGCGGTATAGATGCCGACGACGCGCGCATGGCTCATCCTGCGCGCGAGCCACTGGTACAGGTGCTCGCGATGCGCGCTGTACCAGCGCCGCCCACGCCACATGCGCGAGGCCAGCGTGCAACTGGCGTCGATGACGAATGTGGAAACAATGACCAGCGCCTGCGCCGGCACCAGCAGGCCGAAATCGAGCCCGAGGCCGAGCGCCGCGGCGATCAGGAAACCGAGTGTGCCGCTGCCGACGTCGCCCATGAAAACCCGCGCACGCGGAAAATTGAACGGCAGGAAACCCAGCGTCGCCGACGCCGCGGCCGCCATCGGCAGCACATAGTCCGGTTGGGCGTAGTGCGTTCCCAGACAGGCGAGTGCGGCAAACACGAAAAGCGCTTGCGCGCCGAGGATGCCGTCGATGCCATCCATGAAATTGTGCAGATTGATCGACCAAACCGTCGCCAGCGCAAACACGGCGACGGCAACGGCGCCATCGCTGCCGAGCAGACTGAACGCCAACGCCCCTGCGGCCAGGACATGCACGGCAAGGCGCGGAATTGCGCCAAGGCCGAAATGGTCGTCCCACCAGCCCACGGCCGCGACGGCGAGGATGCCGGTCAGGATCGCCGCGGCCGCTCCGGCAACGCCATGATAGACGCCGAAAAGCGGCGCGACGAAGAATACCGCGCAGGCTGCAACGATGCCGATTCCGCCGCCGCGCGGCGTCGGCGCGCGATGCGAGCGCCGCCGGCCAGGCTGGTCGATCAGCTTGCGATGGCGTGCGTAACGGATGCCAAGCCAGGTGACCAGGGCCGACAGCGCAAGGCTGGCGGCCAGCGAGCCCCACCAGGCCACACCGTAGGGTCGCGAGTACCAATCCATGGCGTCACTCTCCCGCGACGCCGTGGATGGGCCTCACCGAGCCCCAGGTCTTGCAACTCGGGCACTGCCAGTGATGCGCCTTGGCGCCGAAACCGCACTTGCTGCAGCGGTACATGGCCTGGCCTTCGATGAGCTTGCGGGTCAGGTCCTGCAGGATGAGCAAGTTCTCGCGCGCATCGCCGCGCGAATTGTCGAGCGAGGCGCCGATCAGCGTCATCAGTCCGCGCACGGACGGACGCTGGCGCAGTTGCCGGGTCAGGAACTCGATGGCCGCGGCCTCGCCGCGCGTGCCGGAGTAGAGCTTGGCCAGCGCGATCACCGGCGAAACGCCTTGCGAGCGCTCGATGATGTCCACGAGGAAGCGCTCCGCGCGCTGCATCTGTCCAAGGCGCGCGTAGCAATCGAGCAAGGGCGTCAGCACTTCCGGGACGAAATCCACGTCCAGCGTGGCCACGCGTTCGAACGCCTGCGCGGCCGCTTCGAGATTGCCCTGCTGCACTTCCAGATGACCGAGCACGATGTAGGCACGCACGCATTCGGGCTGGCAGACGAAGGCGTTTTCCAGATGCGCGTGCGCACCGGGGAAATCGCGCGCGGCGCGCGCCTGTTCGGACAATTCGCAATGGAACTGGGCGATGATCGGGCCTTCGGATTCACCGGTGATCTTTTCCAGCCGGCGCGCGTGGTCGATCGCCTTGTTCCAGTCCTTTTCGTGCTGGTAGATACCGATCAGGTGGCGCAGTGCCGAGGGCACATGCGCGTCCATGGCCACGAGATCACTGAACAGGGTTTCGGCGCGGTCGAGCAAACCGGCGCGCATGTAGTCCTCGCCGAGTTCGAGCAAGGCGACGGTTTTTTCCTCGTTGCTGAGGTTAGGCCGCGCGATCAGGTGCTGGTGCACGCGGATGGCGCGGTCGACCTCGCCACGGCGCCGGAAAAGGTTGCCGAGCGCGAGGTGGGTTTCCACCGTGTCGCGGTTGAATTCGGCCAGCTTGAGGAAGACCTCAATGGCCTTGTCGGGCTGTTCGTTGAGCAGGTAATTGAGGCCGCGGAAATAGCTCGACGACAGTTCGCTCACGCCGGCGCGGCGCGAGCGTTCGCTGCTGCGGCGGCCATAGAACCACCCGGACAACGCGGCCAGCGGGATCAGGAACGCGAGCGCCGGCAGCAACAGCGGCGGCAGGGCACTCATGCTTGACGGACTCAGGCCGGCCGGCGCACGGCGACGTTGACCCGCTCGCGCAATTCCTTGCCGGGCTTGAAGTGCGGCACATGCTTGCCGGGCAGGGCGACCTGGGTTCCGGTCTTGGGATTGCGACCCATGCGCGGTGGGCGGAAATGCAGGGAGAAACTGCCGAAGCCGCGAATCTCGATGCGCTCGCCGCTGGACAAGGCCAGGCTCATCTGCTCCATCACGTTCTTGACCGACAGTTCCACGTCGTTGAACGCCAGATGGCTCTGGCGCGCGGCCAAGGCTTCTATCAGCTCGGACTTAGTCATGCAGACCTCTGGCTTCGACTGGCGCTCGTACTTTCCAAAACCCCTTCAAAGCCCCGCGCACGCGGGGCTTTGACAGCCCCCTTGACTCAAGGGGGCTGGAAGCAAAAGCAACATTACTCGGATTTGCCCAACTGCTCCTTGAGCAAGGCGCCGAGCTTGGTCGTACCGCCGGATGCCGACTGGTATTCCTCCAGCGTCTGCTGCATCTCGTCGTCGTCCTTGGCGCGGATCGACAACTGCAGCACACGGCCCTTGCGGTCCATGCCGGTGTACTTGGCTTCGACGGCGTCACCCGCCTTGAAGTGCTGGGTGGCATCGTCGACGCGATCCTTGGCGATGTCGCGCGCGGCAAGATAGCCTTCCACGCCCTCGCCCAGGTCGACCGTCGCGCCCTTGGCGTCTACTTCCTTGACCGTACCGTTGACAATGCTGCCGCGAGGGTGCGCTGCCATGTACTGGCCGAACGGATCCTGTTCGAGCTGCTTGATGCCGAGGCTGATGCGCTCGCGCTCCGGATCGACGGCGAGTACCACGGCCTCAACCTCATCGCCCTTCTTGAACTTGCGCACCAGTTCCTCGCCCGTGCTCTGCCAGGAGATGTCGGACAGGTGCACGAGGCCGTCGATGCCGCCGTCCAGGCCGACGAAGATGCCGAAGTCGGTGATCGATTTGATCTGGCCGGAAACCTTGTCGTTCTTCTTGTGGATCGCGGCGAAGGATTCCCACGGATTGGCGCGGGTCTGCTTGATGCCCAGCGAAATGCGGCGGCGCTCCTCGTCCACGTCGAGCACCATGACCTCCACCTCGTCGCCGACCTGCACGAGCTTGGCCGGGTTGACGTTCTTGTTGGTCCAGTCCATCTCGGACACGTGCACCAGGCCTTCCACGCCCGGTTCGAGTTCGACGAAACAGCCGTAGTCGGTGACGTTGGAAACCTTGCCGAACAGGCGCGTGCTCGTCGGATAACGGCGCGCGATGGCGACCCATGGATCCTCGCCAAGCTGCTTCAGGCCCAGCGACACGCGATTGCGCTCGCGGTCGAACTTGAGCACGCGCACATCGAGCTCATCGCCGACATTGACGACTTCGCTCGGATGCCTCACGCGCTTCCACGCCATGTCGGTGATGTGGAGCAGGCCGTCGATGCCGCCGAGGTCCACGAACGCACCGTAATCGGTGAGGTTCTTGACCACGCCCTTGACCACGGCGCCTTCCTGCAGGCGCTCGAGCAGCTGCTCGCGCTCCTCGGAATGCTCGCTCTCGACCACCGCGCGGCGCGAGACCACGACGTTGTTGCGCTTGCGGTCGAGCTTGATGATCTTGAATTCCAGTTCCTTTCCTTCCAGGAACACCGGATCGCGTACCGGGCGCACATCCACCAGGGAACCCGGCAGGAACGCACGCACGTCCTTGATGTCGACGGTGAAGCCGCCCTTGACCTTGCCGGAAATCTTGCCGGTCACGGTGGCGTTGGCCTGCTGCGCGGTCTCCAGCTCGTCCCACACCAGGGAGCGCTTGGCTTTTTCGCGCGACAGTCGGGTTTCGCCGAAGCCGTCCTCGATGGCGTCCAGCGCCACCTTCACCTCGTCGCCGAGCTTGACCTCGATCTCGCCCGCGTCGTTGCGGAATTGCTCGATCGGTACGATGCCTTCGGATTTGAGTCCCGCGTTGATCACGACAACGTCGTTGCGGACCTCGACGACGATGCCGGAGACGATGGCACCCGGCTTCAATTTGTTGAGCGTCTGGCTCTGTTCAAACAGTTCGGCAAAACTTTCGGTCATTTTGAATTCCAAATTATCTCAAGACAGCTATCCAATCGATTGTTCAATATGGATTTTCTGTCCACCCGTTGATGATCCGGACGCCCCGGACCGTAGCCGATCTCCGCACGGAAATCGGAAATGGAAAAACCGTAGCTGGCACGCACCGCCGTTTTCCCATTTCCCATTTCCGCGGAATGAATCCCAACAAAATCAACCGCGCCCCTTCCGCACGAGTTCAAGCACCGCAGCAACAACGCGCTCGACCGGCATCCCGGTCGAATCGATCACGACGGCGTCGGCGGCGGGCTTGAGCGGCGCAACCGCGCGACCGGCGTCGCGCACGTCGCGCGCCTGAATCTCGCGCAAAAGGGCGGCAAGTGTAACGCCCAATCCCTTTTCTTTCAACTGCTTATAGCGGCGTTTCGCGCGTTCCTCGGCGCTGGCCGTCAAGAACACCTTGCACTGGGCATCCGGGAAAATCACCGTGCCCATATCGCGGCCGTCCGCGACAAGCCCGGGCGCCTTGCAAAAGCCGCGCTGCTTGTCGAACAGGGCTGCGCGGACGCCGGGAATCGCCGCAATGGCCGACGCGGCAGCCCCGCAGGTTTCCGTGCGGATTTCGTCCGTCGCGTCCATGCCGTTGACGATCACCCGTGTCTCGCCGCCGTCCCTGGGATCGCGGAAGGCGATTTTCGTCGTTTGCGCGCAGCGCGTGACTGCCTCGGCGTCGGACAGGTCCAATCCCTCCATGCCTGCGGCGAAGCCGACGGCGCGATACAGGGCGCCGGAATCAAGCATGTGCCAGCCCAGGGTATCGGCCACGCTGCGGCTGATCGTACCCTTGCCGGAACCGGAAGGGCCGTCGATGGTGAGAACCGGTACGATCTTGTCGGGCATCCGGCCATTTTACCGGAAAGCCGCGGCGCGGCCGTCAGGCCAGCGATGCCGTGAGCCGGAAACCGCAGTTCCGCGCCAGTTCCAGGAACCCCGGAAAAGAGGTGGCCACGTTGGCGCAATCGCGCACGCGCACCGGCGCACGCGCGACCAGACCGGCGACTGCCAGACTCATCGCACAGCGGTGGTCCCCCACCGAATCGACCTCGCCGCCGCCGAACGCTCCGCCCTCGATGATCGCTCCGTCCGGCGTTTCCTCGATGCGGATGCCGAGCGCGCGAAGTCCACGAGCCATCACCGCGATGCGATCGGATTCCTTGACCCGCAACTCCGCTGCGCCACGGATGCGCGTGGTGCCGCGCGCCGCTGCGGCAGCCACGAACAGGATAGGGAATTCGTCGATCATGTCCGGCACGGTTTCAATCGGCACAGCGATGCCATGCAATGGTGCATGGCGGACGATCAGATCGGCGACAGGTTCGCCACCTTGCTCGCGCGCATTGGTTTCTCGGATGTCGGCGCCCATCGCGCGCAGCGCATGCAACAAACCGGTGCGGCGCGGATTCATGCCAACGTCGCGCAACACGAGCTCGGACCCCGGTGCGATACTGGCCGCGACGATGAAAAACGCCGCCGATGAAAAATCCGCCGGCACGGCGATGTCCGCCGCGCGCAGATGATGCCCGCCGGATAACCGCGCCCTGCCCGCCTCGAACGCTACCGGCCAGCCGAACGCCGCCAGCATGCGCTCGGTATAGTCACGCGTTGGGTGCGACTCGCGCACCTGCGTTTCGCCGTCGGCGTACAACCCGGCCAGCAGGATCGCGGACTTGACCTGCGCGCTGGCGACCGGCAGTTCGTATTCGATGCCACGCAGCGCCGCACCGCCACGAATATGCAGCGGCGGCAGCCCAGCGTTGGAGTCGACGCGCGCGCCCATCAGCGACAGCGGTTCGATCACGCGACGCATTGGCCGCTTCGACAGCGATGCGTCGCCGGTCAATGTCGAGTCGAAAGCCTGTCCCGCCAGGATGCCGGCCATCAAGCGCATGCCAGTGCCGGCGTTGCCGCAGTCGATCGGTGCATCCGGTGCAGCCAGCCCGTGCAGGCCGACGCCCTGCACGATGCGTTCGCTCGCGTGCGGCGCGTCGATGCGCACGCCCATCTGCGCGAACGCGCGCGCAGTCGCCAGCGTGTCCTCGCCCTCGAGGAATCCCGTGATGCGTGACGTGCCTTCGGCGAGTGCGGCGAGCATGATTGCGCGATGCGAGATCGACTTGTCGCCGGGAACGCGTATCTCGCCGTGCAGCGGCCCAGCCGGCGCGCTGAGCCAGTCGCTCACGGCAAGGCTTCCAAGAGGCGCTCGTTCTCGGCGCGGAAACCGACGCTGATACGCAGGAATTCGCCCAAACCGTAGCCACCCATCGGCCGTACGATGACACCGCGCTCGAACAAGGCGCGCTCGACAGTTGCGGCATCACGTGCGAAATCGACGAGGATGAAATTCGTCTGTGACGGCAGCACGCGCAGCCCGCGATTTTCCAGTTGCGCCGCGAGCCATGCCCGCTCGGCGAGATTGAACGCCTTGGCGCGCGCGACATGCTGCTGATCGTCGAGCGCCGCCGTCGCCGCCGCAAGCGCAAGAATGTTCACATTGAAAGATTCGCGCAGGCGTTCGAGCACAGCCGCGACTTGCGCCGAACTTATGGCATATCCGACACGCAATCCGGCCAGTGCGTAGGCTTTCGAGAAGGTGCGCGTGACGATCAGATTCGGATAGTCCAGCAGGAAACGCAGCGCCGAAGTGAGTCCGGGATCGTCGACGAATTCGTGATACGCCTCGTCGACCACGACCAGCGTCGTCGACGGTATGCGCGTGAGGAAAGCCGCGAGCTCGTCATCGCCGAACCAGGTACCGGTGGGATTGTTCGGATTGGCGAGGTACACGATGCGTGTGTCGGGACGGATGGCTTTCGTCATCGTGGCGAGATCGTGACCGAGCGGCGTCGCCGCATGGTCGCGCGCCAGCGCAGGCACACGAACCGGGACGGCCCCCACCGCCGCGGTCGCAATCGGAAATACCGCGAAACCGAATTCAGAGAATACGACGGACGTGCTCGTATCCGCGAAGCATTGCGCGATAAGCATCAACAGCTCGTGGGAGCCATTGCCCAGCGTGATTTGGGCCGTATCGACGCCGAGATGCCGTGCCAGCGCGGCTTTCAGCGCGCCGCCCGCCGGATCCGGATAGCGGAAGATTTCCGGCAATGCCGACTGGATGGCAGCAACCGCGCGCGGGCTCGGGCCCAGCGGATTCTCGTTCGATCCGAGCTCGGCAAGTACGTCGCCGAAGCGCCGGCGCAAGGCCGGCAGGTCGTGGCCGGGGTCGTAGGCGCGCAACGCGCGCGTGGCGGCGTTGGCGAGCGCGACCACATCCAAAATCACGGCACCGCCACCGGATACGAACCGAGCAATTTGATCTGCGCGGCATGTTCCTTCAGTTCCGCGAAAGCACGGCGCATGGCCTCGTCCTCGAAGTGGCCGGCCAGGTCGATGAAAAACGCATACTCCCACTTGGCCTGATGCGAAGGCCGCGATTCGATTCGATTCATGCTGATGCCGTTGCGCGCGAACGGACTGAGCACGTTGAACAGCGCGCCGGGCTTGTCCTTGATAAAGACAAGGATCGAGGTACGGTCATGCCCGGACGGCGGAAAAATCTGCCGGCCGATGACGAGGAAGCGCGTGGTGTTGTCGGCGCGATCCTCAATCGGCGTCATGATGACTTTCTTCAGACCGTACACATGCCCGGCCGATTCGCCGCCGATCGCCGCGGCGTCGTCGGCGTTGCGTGCCCGGCGCGCCGCTTCCGCATTGCTCGTAACCGGAATCTTTTCGGCCTTCGGCAGGTTGCCGCGCAGCCAAGCCTTGCATTGCGCGAAGGTCTGCGGATGCGAGTAGACGCGTTCGATGTCCTCGATCCGACCCGAGCGCGAGAGCAGGAACTGGCGCACGCGCAATTCCACTTCACCGCAGATCTTCAGGTTCGAGGTCAGGAACATGTCCAGCGTGATCTGGATCGTGCCCTGCCCGGAATTTTCCACCGGCACGATGCCAAAATCGGCGTTGCCGTTTTCGACTTCCTGGAAGACTTCCTCGATGGTCGACAACGGCAAGCCGTGCGCCGAACGGCCGAAGTGCTTCATCACGGCCTGCTGGCTGAACGTGCCTTCCGGGCCGAGGAAGCCGATCTTGAGCGGCTCCTGCTGGGCCAGGCAGGCCGACATGATCTCGCGGAACACGTGCACCAGGACGTCGTCCGACAGCGGACCCTCGTTACGGTCGACCACCATGCGCAGGACCTGCGCCTCGCGCTCGGGCCGGTAATAATCCACCGCCGCGGCGAGCTTGCCCTTGGCCATGCCGACCTGATGCGCCCAGTTCGCGCGTTCGGCGATGAGCTGCTGGATGTTGCGATCGATCGCGTCGATGCGCGTGCGCGCGTCGGCGAGCGATAGCGTTGCGGCGGCAGGCTTCTTTTTCGGCATGCTGGTGTTCGCTCAGGCGGATATCGCACGCACCGAAAGTATGCCCTCGATCCCGCGGATCGCGGCGACCAGCGCGTCGCTGGCTGCCGAATCCAGATCGATCAGCGTGTAGGCGATGTCGCCGCGCGAGGCATTGTGCATCTGCGCGATGTTGACGCCGGCTTCGCCGAGCACGTGCGAGAGCTGCCCGATCATGTTCGGGCGATTGCGGTTGGCGATGCACAGGCGCGCCTTGCCCGCGCGCGCCATGCGCGTGTTCGGGAAATTCACCGCGTTGTGCACGTTGCCGTTTTCCAGGAATTCGCGCAGCTGGTCGACCACCATCACCGCGCAGTTCTCTTCAGCCTCGCCGGTAGAGGCGCCCAGGTGCGGCAAACCGATCACGCGCGCGTTGCCGACCAAGTCGGCGCTCGGAAAATCGGTGACGTAACGGCCGATGCGGCCGCTCGCCAACCCTTGCGTCAATGCCGCCGCATCGACGATGCCCTCGCGCGCGAAATTGAGCACGACCGTACCGGGTCGCACGAGCTCGAGCGCAGCCATGCCGAACACGCCTCGCGTGGCATCGTTGAGCGGCACGTGGAACGTGATGTAGTCCGAAGCCGCGTAAAGTTCGTTCAAGGAACCGGCTTTGGCGACCTCGGACGACAGCGCCCAGGCACCGTCGACGGTCATGTGCGGATCGAAGCCGAGCACGCGCATGCCCAGCGCGCGCGCGGCGTTGGCGACCTTGACGCCGATCGCGCCGAGGCCGACCACGCCGAGCGTCTTGCCGGAGAGTTCGGAACCGACGAAGCGCTTTTTCTCCGCTTCGACCTTGTGGTGCAGGTCGTCGCCGCCGTGCAGGCCACCAACGAAGGCGAGCGCGCTGTCGAGGTTGCGCGCGGCGATCAGCATGCCGGCGACCACCAGCTCCTTCACCGCGTTTGCGTTGGCGCCGGGAGCATTGAAGACAGGCACCCCGCGCTGGCTGAATTCGGCGACCGGGATGTTGTTGACGCCGGCACCGGCGCGCGCCACGGCCTTGATCGACGCCGCCAGCGGCTTGCCGTGCAGGTCGGCCGAGCGCAGCAGCAGCGCATCCGGCTCGGCGACGTCGTTGGCGACGGCGTACAGGCTCGCAGGCAGGCGGTCGAGGCCGTTGCGCGAGATGTTGTTGAGTGTCTGGATCTTGAACATCAGGAATTTCTCGCCGCAAAGTCCTTCATGAAATCCACCAGCACCTGCACGCCTTCCAGCGGCATCGCGTTGTAGAGCGAAGCGCGCATGCCGCCGACCGCGCGATGACCCTTGAGAGCCATCAGGCCCGCGTTTTCGGCTTCCTTCAGGAACGCCGCGTCGAGTTCCTCGCGCGGCAGCGTAAACGGCACGTTCATCCACGAACGCGCGGATTTTTCCACCGGGTTCTTGTAGAAACCCGAGGTGTCGATATAGCCATAAAGCAGGTCGGCCTTGGCACGGTTGCGTTCGCCCATCGCCGCGACGCCGCCCTGCTCCAGCAACCACTCGAACACGAGACCTGCGAGATACCAGCCGAACGTGTTCGGCGTGTTGAGCATCGACTCGTTCGCCGCGTGCTCGGCGTAATTGAAAATTTTCGGTATGTCCTTCGGGCAGCGCGCAAGCAGATCCTCGCGCACGAGCATCACGACCAGGCCCGAGGCGCCGATGTTCTTCTGCGCGCCCGCGTAGATGACGCCGAACTTCGAGACGTCGACTGGCCGCGACAGGATGTTCGAGGACATGTCCGCGACCAGCGGCACGTTGCCGCTGTCGGGGATTTCGTGGAATTCGACGCCGTGGATGGTTTCGTTCGGCGTGTAGTGCAGATAGGCGGCATTGACATCGAGTTGCCAATCCCCGCGCGCAGGAATCGCGGTGAAATTTTCCGTCGCACCGCTCGCGGCGATGCGCACCTGCGCCAGCGGCTTGGCCTCTTTCGCCGCCTTCTCGCCCCAGTGGCCGGTAACGACGTAATCGGCACTCTGGTCGCGGCGCGCAAAGTTCATCGGAATCTGGGCGAAATGCTGCGTTGCACCGCCCTGCAGAAACAGCACCTTGTAGCCTTGCGGAATCTGCATCAGCGTGCGCAGGTCCTGCTCGGCCTTCTGTGCCATGGCGATGAAGTCTTTGCCGCGGTGGCTGATCTCCATGACGCTGGCGCGCGCCTTCCCCCATTCCAGCATTTCGGATTGAGCACGGCGCAAGACGGGTTCCGGCAGCGCCGCGGGTCCGGCGCTGAAGTTGTAGGTACGGCTCATGAGCGACTCCAGAGGGAGTCTCATTATGCCGCAGTGCAACAGTTACGCAACCGCTGACGAGGAAGAATCGGGTTGGCGTGCGAAGCCGCGTTCGAGGACGGACTCGAATTCGTCCTGCGGCAAGGCCGGGGCGTACAGGAAGCCCTGCGCCACGGTGCAGCCCAGATCGCGCAGCAGGCCGGCCTGATCAAGGTTCTCCACGCCCTCGGCGATCAGGTCCAGGCGCAAGTCCTCGGCAAAGGCGGTGATGGTGCGGACGATCGCGCGATGGCGGAAATTCGTCACCATGTCGCGGATGAAGCTGCGGTCGATCTTGAGCGCATCGAACGGCGAAGCGGCGAACGAATCCAGTGACGAGTAGCCGGTTCCGAAATCGTCGACCACAAGCGACACGCCCAACTGCTTGATCTCGCGCAGCCTGTGCGCGGCCTCGTCGCTGCCGCGGCGGAAAACGGTTTCAGTGATTTCGAGCGCCAGCGTGGATGGGTCGACGCCGGTGCGGCGCAATACGGCACGCAAATGTTCGACCAGGTTCGGATCGGCGAACTGGCGGTCGTCGACGTTGACGCTGGCGCGCAGGCGCGCGTGCGCCGGCAAGCGCCGCTGCCAGCGCAACAGGTTCGCGCAGACTTGTTCGAGCACCCACCAGTCCAGTGCAACGAGAGTGCCGGTTTCGTCGGCGACGTCGAGAAAATCGCCGGGCAGCAGCAAGCCGCGCTGCGGGTGCTGCCAGCGCACCAATGCCTCGAAACCCTGCACGCGGCCATTGCGCAAATCGACGATCGGTTGGTGGAAGATGCGAAATTCGCCGCGTTCGAGGGCGAAACGCAAGTCCGTCTCCAGTTTCAGGCGCGCGCGCGCCGCCGCGTGCATGGCATCGTCGAAGATGACGTAGGCCGACTTGCCGCCGGCCTTGGCACGGTACATGGCGGTATCCGCGTCGCGCAGCAACTGGTCGGGCGACTGGTATTCGGCGCGACCCAGCACTACGCCGACGCTGGCCCCGGAAAAAACGCGGTGGCCGCGGACTTCGAACGAACCGGCCAGCAGCGCGAGCACGCGCTGCGCCAACTGTTCGGCGCGGCCACGCGGACAGGCACCATGCGGCAGCAAGGTGAACTCGTCGCCACCGTAGCGTGCGACGAGGCAATGCCCGCCCAAATCCGCACGCAGGCATTCGGCGATCTGCGTGAGCAAATCGTCGCCGCAGGCGTGACCAAGACTGTCGTTGACCAGTTTGAAACCGTCCAGGTCGAGGAACAGCACCGCGTAGTGGTAGTCGCCGCTTGCCTGCGCATGTCCGATCGCCTGTTCGAGCTGGCGTTCGAAGAACACGCGATTGGGCAATCCGGTGAGTTGGTCGTGCGAGGCGTTGTGCTCCAGTTCGCGCTGCACGCGCAGCTGCGCGGTCACGTCCCGGATCGTGCCGCTGGTGTAGCGCTTGCCGTTCATTTCCACATGCCCGGCGCTGACCACCACCTGGATGCGCACGCCGTCTTTGCGCAGCAGCACGATGCAGTAATCGCCATCGCTCGGTTCGCCTTCGCGACGGCGGCGGTAGCGGTCCTCCTGGTGGTCGCGCGATTCGGGCGGAACCAGCAAGCGGAAATCGGCACCGATCAATTCCTCCTCGCGGTAGCCGAACATTGCGGCGAACGCCTGATTGACGTAGGTGTAGTGATCTTCCAGCATCATGTAGACGCCGACCTGGCTGTGCTCGACCAGGGTGCGATAGCGCGCTTCGGATTCCTTCAGCGCAATTTCCGCGCGGCGGCGCGCGCCGATGTCCTGCGCCGAACCCTCGGTCCACAAGATCCTGCCCTCGCTATCGCGGATCGCCTGGGCGCGCACCTCGGCGGGCACGAGCGAGCCATCCTTGCGCCGCGCGTCGAATTCGAAAGTTACCGGCTCACGGCTTGCGGCGAGCTGCGCAAGCACCTCATTGCGGCTGTCGGGATTGGCGTAGAAGTCGCCGATCCGACGCCCGGATTCGAGCAGTTCCGAAGCGTCGGCATAGCCGAGGATGCGCGCGAACGCGTCATTTGCGGCGACGATGCGGCCATCGAGTTGCGAGCGGAACATGCCCGACACCGCGTTTTGGAACAATTCTCGGTAAGTGCGCTCCGCCCATTCCAGCGCCTCGCGCTGACGGTGCTCCTCGGTGACATCGCGCGCGGTGCCGGTGCTGGCCACCTCGCCTTCGTAATCAACCGCGCCGGCGTGCACGTGAAGCAGGCGGCGCGTGCCGTCCTTACGGATCATCACCGTGTCGTAGGTCTGCACCGCGTACGAACCGCCGGCGCGTTCGTTGCGGCGGATCGTCTGTTCGGCCAGCGCTTCCGGCGCGATCAGCTTCAGGTAATTCGTGCCGATCAACTCGTCGGCGCAGTAACCCAGGGTCTGCGCCATCGCCTCGTTGATGAAGCCGATGGTGCCGTCGTGCCGGATCAGGAAGACGCCGTCGTGACTGCTGTCGACCAGGATGCGATACATGGTCTCGGACTGGCGCAGGCGTGCCTCGGCCTCGACCTGGGCGCCGATGTCAAGGACCGAACCTTCATAAAACAGCAAGTGGCCTTCGGCATCGCGCACGCTGCGCGAACTCTCAGAGATCCACACCGTGCTGCCGTCGCGCCGGCGCACCTGCGCGCGCTGGTTCTCGAAATGCCCGGCCGAGCGCATGCGCTCGGCCAATGCGGTGCTGACGGCGGGGTCCGCATACAGCTCGCTCGCCAGCTGGCCTTGGGTTTCCTTGAGCATCTGCGCCGGCGAGTCGTAGCCGAAGATGCGCGCCAAGGCGGGATTGACATCGATCCAGCCGCCGTCGGGAAGGCTTCGGTATAGGCCTTCTGCGCTGGCCATGAACAGGGCCTGGTAGCTGCCCGGATCGACTTCGACCGGCGCGTCCTGCGCGGCTGCCGGCGCCAGGCGCTGGAACACCGCAAGCACCAAGCGCCGTCCTTCGTGCTCGAAGAATTCGCAGTACAAGTTGGCGGCGAATTCGCTGCCGACAAGATTGCGGAACACCACGCGTTCACCGCAAACGCGGCGTTCGCTGCGCAGATGCGCCCAGATCGCTGCCCGAGCCTGGGGATGCGGCCAGAAATCGATCTCCAGCGTGCTGCGCCCTAGCATCGCCTCGCGGCGGTAACCCAGTTCGCGCTCAAAGGCCGGATTCACGTCCACGATGCGCCCGTCGCCGGCATCCAGGACCGCGACGAGGCTGGACGAGAAGCGGAACTCACTGGCGAGATTCATTTCCCCCGTCCCGGACGGCACCGCATAAATCCCCGCTCTCGAGTATAGCGCCGCAAATGCGCTTGCAGGTCAAGTGCCAAGCGCTGCGGCTGGAAGCTTTCCGCGCCGATGCCGGTCTTTTGGGCATAATCGGAGTAGCCCATGCGTCGTTACCCATTCACTGTCCCGCCGCCATCGGCGATCACGCCGGAACCGGTTTACCGACGGCGCCGCGACGTGTTGAAACTTCTCGGGCTTGGCGCGGCCGGGCTGGTTTCGGGCTGCGGTTCGGAAGCCGCGCCGCCCGCAGTCACAGCCGCGCCAACAGTGTCCGGCACCGCATTGCGCATCGCGCGCCGCGTCGATGACGCCAGCAGCGAGCCGCAAACCCCGTACAAGGACGCCACGCACTACAACAATTTTTATGAATTCGGCACCGGCAAGACCGACCCGGCGGCCAATGCCGGCGCGTTCCGGCCACGTCCCTGGGCCGTGGAAATCGCAGGTCTGGCCGAAAAAACTGGGCGCTTCGCACTCGAAGACGTCCTCAAGGGTCAGGAACTGGAAGAACGCGTCTACCGCATGCGTTGTGTCGAAGCCTGGTCGATGGTGATTCCGTGGGTCGGATTTCCATTGGCCAATCTGCTCCAGCGCTTCAAGCCGCTGACGTCGGCGAAATACGTCGCCTTTACAACCATCGAGCGCCCGGCGCAGATGCCGGGTCTCGCGTATCCGGTGCTCGACTGGCCCTATCGCGAAGGCCTGCGCATGGACGAGGCGATGCATCCGCTCACCCTGCTCGCGGTGGGCATGTACGGGCGCGAGTTGCCAAACCAGAACGGAGCCCCGTTGCGCCTGGTGGTGCCGTGGAAATACGGGTTCAAGGGCATCAAGTCCATCGTCCGGATCGAGTTCGTCGAACGCCAGCCGCAAACGAC
>DATIVQ010000009.1:0-3650 GCA_035465735.1 Rudaea sp. | reverse complement strand
TGCTGCGTCTTTGGCTACCCGGATCATCACCAGCTGGAACGCCAACCTGTCAATGATAGTGAGCGCGCCGATTCGCGGCAAGTTTGACTTTCCGGCTTGACTTTCCCAACCGGCTCCTCGGCTAGGTCGCCGGCCCGCGCCCGAATTACAATACGCACCCCGAACGATCCATCCCGATGAACGCCATCCTTGCTTCCGAACTGCCGGCCATCGCCGATCCCGCGCGCGCGCGCATGACCGCCGCGTATTGCCGCGACGAAACCGAGGCGATGAACGACCTCGTCGCACAGGCCGCGCTGCCCCCGGCCGAACGCGACCTCGTCCTCGCCCGCGCTACCGAACTCGTCGCGCGCGTACGCGCCAAGGCCGGCCAGCAGTCCGCGGTCGAATCCTTCATGCGCCAGTATGATCTTTCCAGCGAGGAAGGCGTGCTGCTGATGTGCGTGGCCGAAGCACTGCTGCGCATTCCGGACAAGGACACCGCCGACAAACTCATCGCCGACAAGCTCGGCGAGGCGGATTGGGAAAAACACCTGGGCAAGAGCGATTCGGTGCTGGTCAATGCCGGCACCTGGGGCCTGATGCTCACTGGCAAGTTCATCAACCTGGGCGAGGACACGCGGCGCAATTTCGCCGGCGCGCTCAAGCGCCTGGTCGGCCGCTCGGGCGAGCCGGTGATCCGCCTCGCCGTGCGCCAGGCCATGCGCATCATGGGCCACCAGTTCGTGATGGGCCGCACCATCAAAGAGGCGCTGGATCGCGCGGATGAGAAAGACAACCGCATCTACCGCTATTCCTACGACATGCTCGGCGAGGCGGCGCTGACGCAACCCGATGCCGAACGCTACATGCAGGCCTACCGCGATGCGATTGCCGCACTCGGCGCGCGCGGACCCTTCAACGAAATCCTCGACGCGCCCAGCATCTCGATCAAGCTCTCCGCCCTGCATCCACGTTACGAAGTCGCCAAGCGCGGGCGCGTGCATGCCGAACTGACGCCGAAGCTGCTCGAGCTCGCGCAGCTGGCATCGAGGAACGGCATCTGCCTCACCGTCGATGCCGAGGAAGCAGATCGTCTGGAATTGTCGCTCGACGTGATCGCGGCGGTGCACGCCGACAAGTCGCTGGACGGCTACCAAGGCTTCGGCCTTGCCGTGCAGGCCTACCTGAAGCGCGCGCCGTTCGTGATCGACTGGCTGGCGGAACAATCGAAAAAAGCCGGACGCCGCTTCTGCGTTCGTCTGGTCAAGGGCGCGTACTGGGATTCGGAAGTCAAGCGCGCGCAGGAAGGCGGGCACGCCGGGTATCCCGTGTACACGCGCAAGCCCAACACCGATGTGTCCTACCTCGCCTGCGCGAAAAGACTCTTCGACTATGGCGACGCGTTCTATCCCGCCTTCGCCACGCACAATGCGCACACCATCGCGGCGATCCACCACATGGCGCGCGGACGTCCATTCGAGTTCCAGCGCCTGCACGGCATGGGCACGGATTTGTATGCCGAAGTCATGGGACCGAAGAATCTCGATGTTCCCTGCCGCGTGTACGCGCCGGTCGGCTCGCACGAGGACCTGTTGCCGTACCTGGTGCGCCGCCTGCTCGAGAACGGCGCGAACACGAGCTTCGTCAACCGCATCGTCGACGAATCGCTGCCGATCGGCGAACTCGTCGCCGATCCGGTCGAGGCCGTGCGCGCATTGCCGAGCAAGCCGCATCCGCGCATCCCGCAACCGATCGATCTCTTTGATACCGCAGACAGCAGCCAACGACGGAAGAATTCCATGGGCGTGAATATCGGCAACGACAACGAACTGCGCGTGCTGGCCGATCAGGTCGCGCAAGTCTCGACGAAGGATTGGGCGGCGACGCCTCTGGTACCCGGCGCGAAATCCGCCGAAGCCCTGCAGGACGTGACCAATCCGGCGGATCGGCGCGAGAGGATCGGCACCAAGCAACAGGCCGATCAGGCCACGATCACGCGCGCCCTCGCCAACGCGCACGCCGCGCAACCGGATTGGGACGCCCTGCCCGCCGCCTCGCGCGCGAACATCCTGGAAAATGCCGCCGACCTGCTCGAGCAGCGCCGCGCGCAATTCGTCGCGCTGTGCGTTCGCGAAGCCGGCAAGACGTTCGCCGCCGCGGTGTCCGAAGTGCGCGAAGCCGCCGACATGTGCCGTTACTACGCCGGCATGGCGCGCAAGCTCATGGGCAAACCCAATGCACTCACCGGCCCGACCGGCGAATCCAATCAATTGTCATTGCACGGCCGCGGCGTGTTCGTTTGCATCAGTCCGTGGAATTTCCCCCTCGCCATTTTCACTGGCCAGGTCGCCGCCGCGCTCGCTGCCGGCAATTCGGTGATCGCCAAACCCGCCGATCAGACCGTGCTGATCGGTCACGCCGCGGTGAAACTGCTGCACGAAGCCGGTGTGCCCGAAGCGGTGCTGCAATTCGTGCCCGGCAAGGGCTCGATGATCGGCAACACGGTCCTGACGCGCCCCGAAATCGCTGGCGTGTGCATGACCGGTTCCACCGAAACCGCGTGGACGATCAACCGCACGCTCGCCGCGCGCAACGCGCAGATCGCGAGTTTGATCGCCGAGACCGGCGGCCAGAACGCGCTGATTGCGGATTCGTCCGCGCTGCCCGAACAACTGGTGAAGGACGCCATCGCGTCCGCGTTCGATTCCGCCGGCCAGCGCTGCTCCGCCGCACGCGTGCTGTTCGTGCAGGACGACATCGCCGACAAGGTAATCGCCATGCTCGCCGGCGCGATGGATGAACTCAAAGTCGGCGATCCGGCGCTGCTTTCGACCGACGTCGGCCCGGTGATCGACGAACCCTCGCGCAAGAGTCTCGCCGACCACGCCGCGCGCATGGACGCCGAAGCCAAACTCATCAAGGAAGTGAAGCTCGGCCCGGATTGCGCGAACGGCACCTTCCTCGCGCCGCGCGCGTACGAACTGAAATCCCTATCGCAACTCACCCACGAGGTGTTCGGCCCGATCCTGCACGTGATCCGCTGGAAATCGAGCGAACTCGACCAGGTCATCGACGCGATCAATGCGACCGGCTTCGGCCTCACGCTTGGCATCCACAGCCGCATCGACTCCACCATCGCGCACATCGCGCAGCGCGCCAAGGTCGGCAACTGCTACGTCAACCGCAACCAGATCGGCGCCGTCGTCGGCGTGCAACCGTTCGGCGGCGAAGGCCTGTCCGGCACCGGACCGAAGGCTGGTGGCCCGCATTACTTGCTGCGCTTCGTGACCGAGCGCACGCTCACCATCAACACCACCGCGGCGGGCGGGAATGCGTCGTTGTTGACGCTGGGGGAGTAACTTCGCCGCCCGTGGACTACCGCTTGGTGCGTGTGTGCGTCAACAACTCTGCCCAGATAGTCACGAGATGCGGCGACCGGCGCAGCCGACTCATTGCCTGCGCAGCTTACCGATCGATCATATCTAGCGTATCGGTGACGTTGTTGTAGTTGTCGACGCGAATGACCGTATAGCTTCCATTGCCACGGTCATACCAGAGCTCTTCGCCCAATTTCACGCCAAATTTATTGATTAGAGGAATTGTCTTGTCCGGCGGATTGTCGGCGCGGATCTTCGAAAATGGATCACCGGGTTTCACGACTTTGTTTC
>DATIVQ010000008.1:0-2786 GCA_035465735.1 Rudaea sp. | reverse complement strand
CGGCATCCGCAATGTAGCCTGGCCGCGCGAACGGCAGGACAGCGAAGGTCTGTTGGCGCTGCCGGAGCTGGGCGACTTGCGCGGTCGTCGCGTCGCCTTGATCAGTGCGCCCGGTGGCCGCGAAACGCTGGTACAGACGCTGCGCGCTCGGCGTGCGCGGCTGACGCGCGTCGATACCTATCGCCGCGACGCGCCGCGGTATTCCGCGCGCCAGCTGGCGGCACTGGAACGCGCCTCCATGCCCCTGTTGCTGCTCGTCTCAAGCGCCGAAGCGCTCGCGAACCTGCGTGCCGCACTGCCGCTGCACCTGTTCGCGCGGCTGGCGGCAGGCGACATCGTGGTCAGCAGCGAACGCCTCGCCGCGCATGCTCGCGCGAGCCTGTTCGCGAACGTGCACGTGGCCAAGGGACCCACGCCGGCGGACTTGCTGAATGCAGCCGGTGCGGCACTGGCGCGGCATCGCCTCTGAACCGGCGTTTCGCGATAGGATGGAAGCATGGACGAGTCCGCCAACTTCGCATCGAATGCCCCGCGCCGCCGCCGCACGCCGCTCATCATCCTCGCCGTGCTGCTCATCGCCGCGGCAGGGGCTGCCGCTTGGTGGCATTTTTCGCCGCCGCGTGCGGACACGGCCGCGCAGGTCGCCGACTTGCAGGCGCAGGTCGGCAATCTCGAGCGCAGCGTGGCGCGCTTGCGTGGCAATACCGACACGTTCCGCGCTCGTCTCGCGGATGGCGACAAGGTCGACGCCTCGGTGCGCCAGCAACTTCTCGCGCTTGGCCAGCGCGTGCAACTGGCCGAGGATGCGGTGGCCAATCTCGCCGACCGGCGCCTGGCCGGTCATGACGCGCTGGCGCTGGACGAGGCCGAACTGCTCTTGACCCTGGGCGGTGAGCGCTACGTCCTGTTTCACGATGCGGCCGCGGCAATCGCCGCGTATCGCCTTGCCGATGCGGCCCTGGCCGAGGTCGACGATGCGGCGTTTTCGACCGTGCGCCAGAGCATCGCCGGGGAAATCGCCGCGCTGGGCGATCTGCACGCGGCCGATCCGCAAGCGCTGGTTGCGCGCTTGTCGCGTCTGCGCGCGCAGGTGCCGGAGCTGGCGCAGGCCGCGGCATCGCCCGTGCCGGCGCCGGCTGGTGCGGAGCAATCGACGTTCATGCGCCTGTTCGGCGCTTTCGTGCAGGTGCGCCACGATGAAGACACGGCGCAGGCGCAGGCCGTGGTGCGCGACGCGGCCCTGGCCCGCGACCTGGTCCAGCTCGATCTGCGCGCGGCGCAGGCGGCGGCGCTGGCGCGCGACGATGCCGGCTACCGCGCCGCGCTGGGCGAAGCGCGCACGCAAGTCACCGCCGCATTCGATGTGCAGGCGGCGCAGGCAACGGTCTTCCTGAAAGAGCTCGACGCGCTGTCTCAGACGCAGCTCGCGCCGCCGGCACCGCCTGTGCTTGGTACCGCGCTCAAGGATCTGCGCAACCTGCGCGCGACCCATGCGTTGGCCGCGGCGAAGACCGCATCCAAACCGGAAGAGGCGAAAAAGTGAAGAAGTGGATCGTCCTGCTCGTCCTGCTTGCCGTTGCCGGCGCGGCCATCTACGGTTGGCAGACATTGGCCGTCGATCCGGGCCTGGTTTCGATCCGCATCGGCCACACCCACATCGATACCACGTTCGTGTTCGCGGTTTTCGCCTTGCTCGCGGCCTGGATCCTGCTCGGCTTGCTTTGGCGCGGCCTGCGCTGGCCGTTGCGCGCGTGGAAACGGCGCAGCCAGCGCCGCGGCCGCGAGCGTTTTGCCACGGGGCTGACCGCGCTGGCCGAAGGCGATCATCGCCGCGCCCTGCGCGCCCTGGAAAAAGCCTCGCAATATCCCGAGCTGCACGCGCCGGCCCTGCTCGCGACCGCGCGGGCCGCGCATGCGCGTGGCGATACCGAGCGCACCGAGGCAGCGTTGGACGAAGCGGCCGCGCATGCGCCGGCGGCGGTACTTGCCTTGCGCGCGCAGTTCCTGCTCGAACACGGCAACGCCGAGGCCGCGCTCGCCTTGCTCAAACCGGCCGCCGGCAACCACGATCTGCCGCCGGCCGGCTGGCGCCTGCTCGCCGAAGCCGCGCTGCTGACCGGCGACAGCGCACTCGCGCTGCGCGCCGTGGATGCGCTGGATGCCAGCGACGCGCTGACGCCGGAGGCGCTGACCGCGTTGCGCGCTCGCTCCCTCGCCGCCGCGCTTCGTGCTGCGCCGGATACCGAAGCGCTGGATGCGCTGTGGGCGAGTCTGCCGCGCGCGCAACGCGCCATGCCCGAAGCGATCGCGGCCTTCGCGCGCCGCGCCGCTGCACTCGGCCAACCGCTGGCGGCGATGGACGAGATCGAATCGGCGTTGCGCAAGCAATGGTCCGAACGCCTTGTCGGCGTCTGGGGCCAGCTCGGTCCCGCGCACGCGGACACGCGCCTGGCGCGGGCTGAAGGCTGGCTCGCCGCGCAACCGGACAGCCCGACGCTGCTGCTCGCGCTCGGACGGCTATGCGTGCAGGGCAAGCTGTGGGGCAAGGCGCGCGAGTATCTGGAGCGTGGCCTGGCGCTTTCGCCGTCCGCACCGCTGTGGGAGACGCTTGGCGAATGCATGAGCGGACAGGGCAATGCCGCGAATGCGGCGGTGTGCTATCGCAACGCGCTGCGCATCGCGCGCGGTGAATCGACGCAGGAGCTGTCCGATGCCGCGCGCGCGCCGCTGGACACGCGCGCCAGCATCGCCGAGGAACGCGACGCACACGGCATGCCGAGGCTGGC
>DATIVQ010000007.1:0-4784 GCA_035465735.1 Rudaea sp. | reverse complement strand
GCGATCGTCCACACTCACCGGCCCGCCCAATGCGGCTTCGATTGCGTCGATGTCGGCGCGTGCGAACGGCCGCGTCTTCATCATTGCCAGACCCAGCCAGGCGGTGCCGTCGGCCGGATTGCGCGCGATCAATTCGCGATAGCGCGCGGATGCGTCGTCGGTGCGTCCGAGCACGCGCAGGCTGTGCGCCAGGCGCAGCTGGCTCGCATCGTGCGGGGCGATTTGCAGCACATGCTCCAGCACCGGCACGGCGTCCTCGAAACGCTCGCGCTCGACCAGCGTCTTGCCCAGATTCGACCATATCGGCACGGCGTGGGGCGCCAACGTGCAGGCGCGGCGGAACGCGGCGATCGCGGCGTCGCCTTCGCCGGCATCGTCGAGTGCCACGCCGAGTGAGTTCTGGATCAGCGCATCGTCCGGTTGCAGTTCGGCGGCCTGCCGCAACAGCGGCAAGGCTTCGGCATTGCGTTGGCGCATGCGCAGCGCGATCGCGAGCAGGCGCAACATTTCCGCATACGTTGGCGCCAGCGCCGGTGTTTCCCGCAATACCGCTTCGACCGCGACCGGGGATACCATCCGCAACGCCGCTATCGCGGTCGTGATATGTCGCTCGGCACCCGCCGCGTCGCCGCGTTGTAACGCCTGCTTCGCCTGCGCGATGGCGTCCGCCGATTCAGTTGCGCCCATATTTCTCAGCCAGGCGCTTGCCCAGCGCCTTGTTCGCCACGCGCGCGGCGGACTTGCGCTTGAGCTGCGCTTCGAGCATGTCTCCGGCGGCGGCGACTTCGTCGCGCAATTTGAGCCAGGCCTGCCAGCGCGCCGGCTCCAGCGCGCCGGATTCCAGCGCCGCGCGCACCGCGCAGCCCGGTTCGCTCGCATGCGCGCAGTCGCCGAAGCGGCAATCCAGCGCCAGGGATTCGATGTCGGCGAAGTTCGCGGCGTTGACCGACTCCTCGCCGGTGAACTTGATCTCGCGCATGCCCGGCGTGTCGATCAGGCAGCCGCCGCTGGGCAATTGTACTAATGCGCGGTGCGTGGTGGTGTGGCGGCCGCGGCTGTCGTGGCCGCGAACGGCGGCGGTGGCGTGGCGCTCGGCGCCGAGCAAGGTGTTCGTGAGCGTCGACTTGCCGGCGCCGGACGAGCCGACCAGCACCGCGCTGTCGCCGGCTTGCAGATATTTCAGCAGCGGCGCGACGCTGGCTGCGTCCTTGGCATTGATGGCGTGCGTTTCCACATGCGGAATTGCCGCATGCAATTCCGCGCGCATCGCGGCGGATGCGGCATTTTCCATCTTGTCGAGTTTCGTCAGCACGATCAGCGGCCGCGCGCCGCTGCCTTCGATCAGCACGAGGTAGCGCTCGATGCGACGCGGATTGAAATCGCCGTCCAGTCCCATCAGCACGAACACCGTATCGATGTTCGCGGCGATGACCTGGCGGCGGTGGCGTTCGCCGGCGGCGGCGCGTTCGAGCAGGCTGCGCCGCGGCAGGACCTCTTCGATCGTCGGCGTCGTCGCGGTCGTGAGCACGACGAAATCCCCGACCGCCGGGCGCGCGGCCGGATCGACATCGCGGCGCAGGAAGCGCGGCGCCGGCTGCGCGGCGAATTCGGTCGCACCGTCATGCACGCGATAGCCGTTGCGATGCTGGGCGATGACCCGTGCCAGGCGCTTTCCTGGCGGCACATCCGCGGCGGCGCCGCGCCAGCCGATGGCTTTGAGGCGAACGAATTCGTCGGTCGATGGCATGGCGCCATTTTATCCTGCCCCGCGCGTATTCCTTGAAATCACGGGCGATTGCGTTAGCATGCTGCGCTACAACAATTTCTGTACCCGATTATGTCCGTGCCCCTGCCGCACCCACCGGTCCGCGCCAATCCGCGGCTGGCGCAAGTCCGTTACGACATCCGCGGCGAACTGTCGCGGCGCGCGCGCGAACTCGAAGGCGCCGGGCGCGAGATCGCGCACCTGAACATCGGCAATCCGGGGCGCTTCGGTTTCGCCGCGCCCGAGCACCTGCGCTGCGCCGTGGTCGAACACGTCGCCGACAGCGAGGCCTACTGTCCGCAGCAAGGATTGTTGCCCGCGCGCGAGGCGATCGCCGCGCGTGAGCTGGCGCGCGGGGCGCACGACGCTTCCGCCGCCAACGTCTTCATCGGCAACGGCGTGAGCGAGCTCATCGACATGAGCCTGCGTGCCCTGCTCGACGCCGGCGACGAAGTCCTGCTGCCGAGTCCGGACTATCCGTTGTGGAGCGCCGCGGTCGCGCTCAATGGCGGCAATGCGCGCTATTACGCCTGCCCGGCCGCGCGCGGGCACCTTCCCGATCCCGACGAAATCGAAGCGCTGGTCACTCCGCGCACGCGCGCCCTGGTCGTGATCAATCCGAACAATCCGACCGGCGCGGTGTATCCGCAAGAACTCCTCGCCACGCTGGTGCGCATCGCGCAGCGCCATCGGCTCGTCCTGCTCAGCGACGAAATCTACGACGACATTGTTTACGAGGACGCGCGCTGCATCCCACTCGCGCCGCTTGCCTTTGATGTACCGACGCTCACGTTCGGCGGCCTGTCCAAGGTACATCGCGCCTGCGGCTGGCGCGTGGGTTGGGTCAGTCTTTCCGGCGCGAGCGAGTCCCTGGCCGAAATCCATCACACGCTTGACCTGCTTGCCAGCCTGCGCCTGTGTGCGAACGTGCCGGGACAATGGGCCGTCGCACCGGCGCTGGCCGGACCGGACACGATTTCGGCGCTGACCGTCGCCGGTGGCCGCCTGTTCGAGGCGCGCCGCGCGGTGATCGAGCATTGCGCGCACAGTGAATTCCTGGACGTAGTCGCGCCGCAGGGCGCGCTGTACGCGTTCCCATCCGTGCGCGACGATACGTTCCCGGATTTCGACGACCACGCCTTCGCGCTGCAATTGCTCGAAACCGAAAGCGTGCTGATCGTACCGGGCCGCGGTTTCAACATCGCCGACCCGAACCACTTCCGCGCCACGCTGTTGCCGCCGCCTTTGCTGCTGCGCGAGGTGTTCGCGCGCATCGAGCGTTGCCTGGCACGAATGGCAGCGACTCGCCAGCGCCATGTGGCTTAGCCTGGCCGCTGGCGCCGTGCTTGCGGCCGGAACTGCACATACCGCACAACCCGCCCGCTTTCTCGCGCTCGGCGATTCCTACACGATTGGCGAAGGCGTCCCGGCGCATCAGAACTGGCCGCATCAACTCGCCGCCGCGCTGCGCGCACAGGGTATCGCGATCGCCGATCCGGAAATCGTGGCGCGCACCGGCTGGACCACGGACGAACTTTCCGCGGCGATGGACGCGCACCCGTTCCATCCGCCCTACGACCTGGTCACGCTGCTGATCGGCGTCAACAACCAGTATCGCGGCCACGATCTGCAAAGCTACCGCGGCGAATTCCGCGCCCTGCTCGATCGCGCCATCGCCCTGGCCGATGGCGATGCACGTCGCGTCGTCGTCGTCTCCATTCCGGACTGGAGCGTCACCCGCTTCGGCCGGGAAAGCGGCCGCGATGCGGCGCAAATCGCGCGCGAAATCGACGCCTTCAATGCGGCTGCTGCGGAAATTTCCGCAGCGCAGCACGTTCGCCAAGTCGACGTAACGGCCATCTCGCGCGACCGCGGTGGCGCAACGGATATGCTCGCCACGGACGGCCTGCATCCATCCGCCGCGATGTATGCACGCTGGACCACCGCCATCGCTCCCATGGCAGTATCCGCGCTGCAAGGCCATTGACCCGGATAAAGCCTGCGGCGATGCGGCTTGCGCTCGCCCCGGCAATGCGTAACATGACTCGCGATGGTGGCTTGCGCCGCACCGGCGGCGCGCACACGGGAGAAGCGATATGCGCATCGGCACCAGCGTAATGCTCGGCGTGAGTCTGCTGCTGGCCGCCTGCGGCGGCAGCCGCAACGACAAGGCCGCGTCGGCGTGCAACGCGGAAATCGGCAAGCGCATGAACGGCCGCAGCTTCACGCTCGACTTGAAGGACCTGGCCGCGCATGCCAAGCAAGAATCCGCCGACACGCTGCTGCTCTCATCCAGCGTCGTTCTGGACAAGGGCCTGCCCAGCGAAGACAAGCAGTCCTACGAATGCCGCGTGCGCTTCGACGCGCAGGGCAACGCCAGCGTGCTGTTCCTGCAATTCAACTGGAACACATCGGACCTGAAGCAACCGTAGTTTTGCTTTTTTCCGCTCGCGGCGGATGATAGGGGTCCGACCGGCCCAAACGCGGTGCGCCCATGCTCGTCACCTTCGTCCTTGCGCTGATTCTGCTCAGCGCGCTGCTGTTTCTTGGTTACGGATTCTTCGCCTGGACCGGCGCCGCCGCGATCTGGCTGATCGGCTGGCGCATCAGCGGCGTCGCCTCCCCGCTCTTGTTCGAGGGCACGGTCATCGCGCTGATCGTGCTCGCCGCAATCTTCGGCGTGCCGCTGCTGCGCCGGCAACTGGTCTCGCGTTTCGCGATGAAGCTGATGGCGCCGGTGTTGCCGCGCCTGGGCGAAACCGAACGCATCGCGCTGGATGCCGGCACGGTGTGGTGGGATGCGGAACTGTTTTCCGGTCGTCCGCACTGGCCCAATCTGCTCGACTTCGCGCCGCAGAAACTGAGCGCCGAGGAACAGTCCTTCATGGACGGCCCCGTGCAGGAACTGTGCGCCAAGCTCGACGACTGGCAGATCAACCAGCAACGCGACTTGCCCGCGAACATCTGGGCGTTCCTCAAGAGCAACCGGTTCTTCGGCATGATCATCCCGAAGGAATAC
>DATIVQ010000006.1:0-6915 GCA_035465735.1 Rudaea sp. | reverse complement strand
TTCGGCCGCACCGGGACCTTGTTCGCGTGCGAGCAGGCCGGCATTTCTCCAGACTTCCTGTGCTTGTCGAAAGGCCTGACCGGCGGCTTCATGCCGTTGGCGGCGGTGCTGACAACGGACAACGTCTACCAAGCCTTCTGGGCCGAGTACGCGAGCGGCAAGGCGTTCCTCCACTCGCACAGCTACACCGGCAATCCGCTCGCCTGCCGCGCGGCGCTGGCGACACTATCAATCTTCCGCGACGAACCGGTGCTGGAACGCAATCATACGTTGGCCGCGCAATTGATGCAACGCCTTGCGCCGCTGGCCGACCATCCGCACGTCGCGGACGTGCGCCAGACCGGCCTGATCGCGGCCGTGGAACTGGTTCGCGACAAGCGCACGCGCGATCCGTTCCCTTCCAGCGAGCGGCGCGGATTGCGCGTCTACAGGCATGGCCTCGAACGCGGCGTACTGCTGCGTCCGCTCGGCGACGTGATCTACTTCATGCCGCCGTATGTCGTTGCGCCCGACGAAGTCGACTTCATGGTCGACGTGGCCATCGAAGGCATGGCCAAGGCGATCGCCTGAAATGCGCATCCCCCGCATCTTCATGGATCAGGAACTGCGCAGCGGCCGCGAGGTGCGCCTGCCGGACCAGGCCGGCGAGCACGTCGCGCGCGTGCTGCGCCTGGAACGCGGCGCGCCGCTGATCCTGTTCAATGGCGACGGCTACGAATTCGATGCCGCGCTCGCCGCGCTGGCCAAGCATGGCGTCACTGCGGAAGTCGGCCAGAAACGCATCGTCGAACGCGAATCGCCGTTGCCGATCACGCTCGCGCAAGCGATCGCGCGCGGCGAAAGAATGGATTGGGTCCTGCAAAAAGCCACCGAACTGGGCGTCGCGCGCATCGTGCCCGTCGTGACCGAGCGCACCGAAGTGAAACTCGACGCCGAGCGCGCCGAACGCCGCATGGCGCATTGGCGTGGAGTCATCGCCAGCGCCTGCGAGCAATGCGGCCGCACGCATCTGCCGGAACTCGAAGCGCCGCAGGCCATGGATCGCTGGCTGGCGACGCTGGGCGACGCGCCGGCGCTACGCCTTGCGCTGCTGCCGGAAGGCGACGCCAATTTGCGGCAATTTCCACAAATGAACAATGGCGCAATTCTCGTCGTCGGCCCGGAAGGCGGATTCACCGCCAACGACGTCGCCCTGCTGACTCAGGCCGGATTCCACGGACTACGCCTGGGCCCGCGCATCCTGCGGACGGAGACCGCGGGCGTCGCTGCGTTGGCGGCGTTGCAGGCGCTGTTCGGGGATTTTTGAAAGCGCAGCAGCTTCGCTATGGAATCGCCTGCGCAACCAGCGCCTCGATCTGGCCGAGGTTCGGAATCATCGCCTGATCGTCGCGCACGAGCACCTGCGCATGCACGCCGGGCGGATGCGCGGATTCGTCGCCGGTAGGGATAAGCAGATCCGGCGTGATCGTGGTCAGGCGCGGAAAGCCCTGCGCGAGCATGGCCAGGAACGGCATCTTTGCGTTGCCGCCAAGCGCCTTGAGCACCGCGACCTTGGCGTTGCTATAACCTTCCTTCGCTACGGCGCCGGACAACATCGAGAACGAGAACAGCGGCAGGCGCCAGCCGCGCCACGACAGGCGCCCGAGCAGCCAGTCCGGCGCATCGGCGATCTTTTCCGGAGTCGCGTAGGTGATGACCTCGGCCACGGTGGCGTTGGGCAGCAGCACGCGCCCGCCGGTCACCGGGATCATGAGTCCGCGGATTTCGCGGCTGGTTGGATCGGCCATGTTCGCTCCTTACGCCCCGCCGAATTCGGCAATCATTTTTTCCGCCAGCTGTTTCGGCGAGCCGAGGAATTCAACCACGCCCGCCTCGCGCGCGCCATCGACCATCGAACTGATCACGCAGGTATCGGGATCCTGTGCCCAGACATGGCCGCCTTTCGATTTGACGTACTGGCTGCCCTCGATCGCATCGTGCGCCATGCCCGAAAACACGATCGCGACGACCTTGTCGCCGAACGCGTCGGCGGCATCGCGCAGCACCTGGTCGATGGATGGCGAGTACGGTTGCTTTTCCGGCAGATGCGCAAGCGTGATTACGCCCTCTGCGTCGACCTGCAGACGATGCGTGGTCGGCACGACAATCACCTCGCCGTGCGCGGTGCGTTCGCCGTGGCTGGGATTGCGCACAGTCAATGCGATGGATTTGCGCAACTGCGCCGACATCATGTCGAGGAATTCCTCGCCCATGTGCTGGGCCAGAATAAACAGGACGGGAAATCCGGCCGGCAGCGCGCCGAGGAACTCGCGCACCGCTTCCGGACCGCCGATCGAAGCGCCGAGCACGACGACGCGAGAGACGCCGGCACCGGCGCCGACCTTGAGCGGCGCTGCCGGGCGCGCCGTCGCCGCACGCTGCTCGTTCGCGAAATTCGGGTCGTGCTGGGCCGGTGCGATGGCCTCTTCCATCGGCACCAGTTCGAGCGAAATCGACGGCACCGGCGCGGATGGCGTCACCGGCTTGGCCGACGCGTCGACCTGCGGGGCCAGGAATTCCTCGGCCGACATCTTTTCGATGCCGAAGTTGGCTTTGCCCGTGACCGGTTGCGTGTCGTCTGCCTCAAGCGCCCATTCTTTCGGCGGCACGGGCCCGGTCCCGGCTACCGGCGCCGGCCGTTCAGCCGGCCTGAACTCCGCATTCTTCGCCTCCGGTACCGCTGATGCGGCAACGTCGAGCTGATCGAAGATCGCCGGGAATTCGTCGTGCAACTCCTCGACATGTTCGGATTGCGACAGCGCGGGCGCGGCGGACGCATCCACGGGAATGTCGAGCGCGTCCAGTTCGACGTTCGCTACCGGCACGGCCTCGTCCAGGGCCAGATCGAAATCCGCCGGCAGCGCGATATCGAATTCGTCCGTCACGGATGTCTTAGGCGGTGCCGATGTCGGTGCGCCCGCGGACTTGGTGTCCGCCGAGGCGAATAGCGCATCGAGTTCGGCGGCGAAATCGCCCAACTCCGGAATGGGCGCGGGAGTTGCCACGACCGGCGCCGCTTCAGCGGTCGGCGTGTCGAGCAGCTTGGCGAACTCGGCGAGTTCGGCTGCATCCACGCCCGCGGTAGTTTCCTGCGGGGGCGGTGCTTTCGGTGGCGGCGGCTCGGCAAGCAATTCCGGCGGCAGCGGCAACTTGACGGTCGGGCGCTCCGAGACCGGCACTTCCTTCACAACCCGAGGCGGCACAGCCGGTGCGACAGGCGCGGGCCCTGGCTTTTCCGCGACCGGCACGCCGGACGCCGACTTCTGCACCGGCGTCGGCACAGCCTGCGCACCGGGCGGGCGCGGTGGCTCGACGATCTCGGGCTTGCGCAGAATCTTCGAACCCAGGTGGCGCACCCAGCGTGCCTGGTCCCAGCCCTGCAGGTTCGAGGACACCTGTGCGTCGTTGAAGACGACCTCGTAATCGCCGGCATCGAGCACGTCGTACAGAGCGTCGATGTAGTTGTCGCTGTCGGCATCGAGGTTGACGATGACCACGCGCGCGCCGGAATTCTCCAACGCATCGCGGTCGATGTTCGCCGGCGGCGCCTCGTAGACGACGGCGGCACCAAGCTCGCCGAGCGCGTTTTTCAGGTGACTGCCGAACTGTCCGGCCTGGTACAGCAGCGCAACCGCGATGGCATTGGACTCAGGCACTGTGCAATCCCGGATTCTTGGCGCTCAGGGTTTCCTGTACGTTGCGCAACAGATCGGCTTCCTGATAGGGCTTGCCGAGGTAACGCTCCACGCCGATTTCGAACGCGCGCTGGCGATGCTTTTCGCCGGTGCGCGAAGTGATCATGATGATCGGCACCTGTTTCAGGCGCGCATCGTTCTTCATGTAGGTGGCGAGCTCGTATCCGTCCATGCGCGGCATTTCCACGTCGAGCAGGACCACGTCCGGTACCTTGTCCTGCAGCTTCTCGACCGCATCCAGGCCGTCCTTCGCGGTAACGACGTCCATGTCGTTGCGTTCGAGCACACGCGTGGTGACCTTGCGCATGGTGATCGAATCGTCGACCACCATGATCAGCGGATGCGCGCGTTGCTCGACTGCAGGTTCGACAGGGGCGGCGGGGGCCACCGGCATCGCCACCTCGCCGGCTTCCGCGCGCTCGCGCAGCGCAGCGCTGCGGCGCACGAGCGGGGCGAGGTCAAGAATCATCACGACCGAACCATCGCCCATGATCGTGGCGCCGAAGATGCCCGGGATCGAGCTGATCTGGGGACCGACCGACTTGACCACGATTTCGCGCGAACCGATGACGCTGTCGATGCGCACGGCGGCGCGCTGGTCGCCGGTGCGCGTCATCAGCAACGGCAACTGCGTCTCGTCGACCATGCGCGAGGTCGGCACGTTGAGCAGTTGCGACAATTCGTAGATCAGGAATTCCTCGCCGGCATAGTTGTAGGCGGGATTGGGCTGGCTCAACCGCCGTTCCAGGTCATCGTGCGCGATGCGCACCACGCCCTGCACCGAAGACATCGGCACTGCGTACGTCGCTTCGCCGAGGCGCACCAGAATCGCCTGCGTCACCGCCAGCGTGAACGGTAGGCGGATGATGAACGTGCTGCCCGCGCCGCGCACGGAATCGATGGCGAGCGAACCACCAAGTTGCTTGATCTCGTTGTGCACGACGTCCATGCCGACGCCGCGACCGGCAAGCTGGGTCACCTGCTCGGCGGTGGAAAATCCGGTCTCCAGGATGAACCCGTACAGGTCGCGGTCGGAAAGCTGGACGTCGGGCTTGAGCAGTCCGCGCTCGATCGCCTTGCGCCGGATCGCGTCGCGATCCATGCCGCGGCCGTCGTCGGCCACGCGCAACACGACTTCCGTCGCTTCGCGGCTGACGTGGATGGTGACCGTGCCTTCGCCGGGCTTGCCGGCACTGGCGCGCTCCTCGGGTGACTCGATGCCATGCGCGAGCGCATTGCGCAACATGTGCTCGAACGGCGCCTTCATGCGCTCGAGCAGGTTGCGGTCCATTTCGCCCTGCGCGCCTTCCACCTTGAGCTGGGCGCGCTTGCCGGTTTCCTGTGCGGCCTGGCGCACGGTGCGGCGCAGGCTTGGCACGAGCGAATCGAAGGGCACCATGCGCGTGCGCATGAGGCCTTCCTGCAAGTCGGAGGAAACGCGCGACTGCTGCAGCAGCAGGGTTTCGGACTGGCGGGTCAGGTCGTCGAGCAGGCCCTGGATCGAGACCAGGTCCGACACCGACTCCGCCAGCGCGCGCGAGAGCTGCTGCAACTGGCTGAAGCGGTCGAGTTCCAGCGGGTCGAACGAGGATTCCGCCGCTTCGGCTTCGCGCTGGTAGCGTGACAGGATCTGCGCCTCGGTCTCCAGTTCGAGCTTGCGCAGCTGCTCACGCAGGCGGCTGACGGTCTGTTCGAACTCGACCAGGTTGAAGCGGAACGTCGAAATCTGCTGTTCCAGGCGCGAGCGGTAAATCGACACCTCGCCGGCATAATTGACCAGCGAGTCGAGCAGGTCCGAGCGCACGCGGATCATTTCCTGCGGCGCGTGCTGCTGGACTTCCTCCTCGATCGCGGGCAGCGCGCGCGGCGCCGGGCGCGTGGAAGAAGGCTTCGCCGCCACCGGTTCGGGCTGCGCAGGTGCTGCCGCGGTGGCGGAAGGCGTCGCGACCGCGGCCGCAGGCGCGGCGGATAACGCTTCCGGCACGGCGGGCAATTCGCCCGAAACCAATGCCTCGAAGCGTGCGATGGCGTGCTCGGGCATGGCGACGGCCTGATGCCGCGCCACGCGCTGGACGAGTCCGTGTAGGCGGTCGAAACCGCGCTCGAGCGACTCCACGGTGATCCGATCGACGACGCGGCGATTGTCGCTGATCGCCTCGAACAGCGATTCCATCACATGCGACAGGTCGCCGATCGGGGCGATACCGGCCATGCGCGCACCGCCCTTGAGCGTGTGCAGGTCGCGTTGCAGTCCCGTGATGAGTTCGCGGTCCTGCGGCGCTTCGCGCAGCTTCGCCATCAATCCGTCGGAGTGGTCGAGGATGTCGGCGCCTTCCTGAACGAAGATTTCGAGCAGGTCCTCATCCAGATCCGGCAATTCGAGTTTGCCGTCGGGCTGCGGATCGTCCTGCAACGGCGGCAGGCTGAACTGCGCTTCGAGCAGTGCCGGCGCCGGCTCCCCGGCCAGAACTTCCGGCTCGGTCGGGGGCTCCGGTTCGCGCGCGTCCGCTTCGATGGACGCGGGCTGCGTCGCGGCAATTTCCTGTTCGATAGGCGCCGGAATTTCGGATTGCGCCGGCAAATCCTCGAACGACAGCAGTTCGGTCTCCGGCGCTTCGGCAGGCGTCGCCGCTTCGATCGCGGCGACAGCGGCCGCCTCTACCGGCGCGTGAGTCTCGGCGGCTTGCGCCTGCTCGAATTCGCGCAACCAGCGTGCGGTTTCGTCCTCGGCGTCCGCCGCCGCGGAAATCGCGGCAGGCGGTTCGACGGCCTTCGGCAATTCGGCCTGTACGCGCGCTTCGGCTTCGAGCGCGCCGAGTTCGGCCAGCAACGCCGCCTCGTCGTCGTGCGGCGACAGTTCGGGTTCGGTCGCGACCGGCACCGGCTCAGCCGGCGCTTCGTGCGCATGCGTTTCGGAAAACAGCACGTGCATCATTTCCGGTTCCGGCAGGCGGTCGCGCAATTCCGCGATGCGTGCGGCGAGTGCGTCCGACTCCGGCATCTGCGGATGCGCGGTCTCCAGCGCGGCGATGCAATCGCGTACGAGCGCCGAAGCCTCGCCGAGCGCCGCCGCGCCATCTGCGTCGAGCGTGCGATTTCCGGCGCGCAAGCGCTTGGAATAGCCTTCCAGCGGCGCGAGAACGTGCGTGATGGCGGGAATATCCACCATGGCAATCGCGCC
>DATIVQ010000005.1:0-17380 GCA_035465735.1 Rudaea sp. | reverse complement strand
TTTCGTCGGCGACCACAATCACCGGAACGTCGTGGCGCTGTTCGATCTCGACGATGCTCTTGCGCTTTTCGTTGAGCAGGAAGTTCGCGACCATTGCCGGTACTTGCACCAGGACCTGGCCGGTTTTCTCCTTCATTGCCTGTTCTTCGACCAGGCGCAGCACCGACAGCGAAAGCGATTCCACGCTGCGCACGCGGCCATGGCCTTCGCAGCGCGGGCATACACTTTGGGTGGATTCGCCCAGAGAAGGGCGCAGGCGCTGGCGCGACATCTCCAGCAGGCCGAAGCGTGAAATCTTGCCGATCTGCACACGTGCGCGATCGTGGCGCAGGGCGTCGCGGAGTTTGTCCTCGACTTCCCGCTGGTGGCGCGGGGATTCCATGTCGATGAAGTCGATCACGATCAGGCCGCCGGCATCACGGATGCGCAACTGGCGCGCGATTTCCACCGCCGCTTCGCAGTTCGTGTTGAACGCGGTTTCCTCGATGTCGCCGCCCTTGGTGGCCTTGGACGAATTGATGTCGATCGCGGTGAGGGCTTCGGTCTGGTCGATCACGATCGAGCCGCCGGCAGGCAGGCGCACGGTGCGGTCGAACGCATTCTCGATCTGGGTTTCGATCTGGAAACGGGAGAACAGCGGTACGGTGTCGCTGTAGAGCTTGAGCTTGCGCAGGTTCTGCGGCATCACTTGCTGCACGAACTCGCGTGCGTCGTTGAAGAGTTCATCCGAGTCGATGAGGATCTCGCCAACGTCGTTGCGCAGGTAGTCGCGCAGGGCGCGGATGATCAGGCGCGATTCCTGGTAGATCAGGAATGGTGCCGGGCGCGACTTGCCGGCCTCGTCGATTGCCGTCCACAACTGCAACAGGTAATCCAGGTCCCACTGCAACTCTTCCGCCTCGCGGCCGAGGCCGGCGGTGCGGATGATCAGGCCCATTTCGTCGGGCAGCTTGAGCTGGTCGAGGACTTCCTTCAGATTCGCGCGATCATCACCCTCAATGCGGCGAGACACGCCGCCGGCACGCGGGTTGTTGGGCATCAGGACCATGTAGCGGCCGGCCAGCGAGATGAACGTGGTCAGGGCCGCACCCTTGTTGCCGCGTTCTTCCTTCTCGACCTGGACCAGCAGTTCCTGGCCTTCCTTGAGCAGCTCGCGGATGCCGGCCTTGTTGTGGTCCACCCCGGGCTGGAAATAATCGCGCGAGATCTCCTTGAGCGGCAGGAAGCCGTGGCGGTCGGCGCCATATTCGACGAAACAGGCTTCCAGCGACGGTTCGACGCGGGTGATGCGGCCCTTGTAGATATTGGCCTTCTTCTGTTCCTTGGAGGGGATCTCGAGATCGAGATCGTACAGGGTCTGGCCGTCGACAATGGCCACGCGCAACTCTTCACGCTGAGTTGCGTTGATCAGCATACGCTTCATTTTTACATCCTCGGCGCTCGACCGTGGACTGCGTCGCGATTCCGCGCCGATACCGGCGCCGGAGCCGCGTAAGCCGTGGGCGTGGCACGCCACCACGGGAGCGCTTTGTATCTGCCGGCGCAAATATCTGCGCCTGGCGGTTTATAGGTGCCCTTGTGCGCCTCCGGGACTCCACGCCGCCATGACGGAGGCGGGCAATCCACGATCCGAACCGCTAGGATTACGCGACGGCCGAACGGCTCCTCCCGGAGTTGGGTTCGGGCGCCGGCGAATCCGGCGGACGAATGCGTCAAAAGCACCGCTGACCGGTGCCGACGCGAAACACTCTTAAAGTGTAGCACAGCGGAACTTTTTTCAATAGATACGCGAACTTCGATGACTCTCGACACAAAGGATTCAAGTCCCGGTGTGCGTATGGCGACCGTTCCGGATGATCGTGATGGCCAGCGCATCGACAACTTTCTGACCGGACAACTCAAGGGCGTGCCCAAGAGCCTGATCTACCGCATCCTGCGCACTGGGCAGGTGCGCATCAATGGCAGACGCGCCAAGCCCGACGCGCGCGTTGCCGGCGGCGATCAGATACGGATTCCGCCGGTGCGGACGGCGGCGACGAACGAGTCCGGGCCGGCGCCGAAGGCGATGATCGAACGCATCCGACAGGCGGTGATTCACGAGGATCGGGATTTTCTGGTCATCGACAAGCCCGCGGGCATCGCCGCTCATGGTGGCAGCGGCGTCGCGTTCGGTGTAATCGAACTGCTGCGTGCCGCGCGTCCGGACGAGACTTTGGAACTTGCGCATCGGCTCGATCGCGACACGAGCGGCGTACTCGTCCTCGCGCGCCGGCGCGCGGCGCTGACCGCGCTTCAGGAACTGATCCGCGACGGCCACATCACGAAACAGTATCTGGCGCTGCTGCATGGTCATCCGAAGCGTGCGCGATTCGACGTCAACGTGCCGTTGCGCAAATTCGATTTGCAGGGCGGCGAACGCATGGTGCGGGTGAGCGACGATGGCAAGCCGGCGCTGACCGCGTTCAAGGTGATTGGCAGCTACGCGAATGCGAGTCTTGCCGAGGTGACCTTGTATACCGGACGCACGCACCAGATCCGCGTGCATGCGCAGCACGCGGGACATCCGCTGGCCGGCGACGAAAAATACGGATTGCGCGAGTTCAACAAGGCGCTGCGCGAGTTCGGATTGCGCCGCCTGTTCCTGCACGCGGCGCGCTTCGAGTTCGAGCTGGGCGGCAAGACGCACAGTTTTTCCGCGCCGTTGGCGCCGGACCTGGCGGACGTGCTCGATCGCCTGCCTACTGGAAAAACCGCGCGCTGACTTCCGCCGAATACAGCCATGATGGCGGCAACAGTGCGATCAGGGCCAGGGCGCTGGTCGCGTGCGAGACCGCGAGCGGGAGCAATGCGCGTTCGCGCAGATACAGCGTGCACCAGCACAGTCCGCCGGCGAATGTGGCCAGCATCAGGCTGGCGTTCGGCGTGTGCAGCAAGGCGAAGCCGAGCGCGCCGAGCCAGATCGCTGCGGCATCGCTCCCAGCGACGAGCTTCCAGCGGCTAGTGCAGACGACGCACACGAGATATTGCTGGATCATCGCCCAGCCGAAATAACGCAGCACATGCGCTGAACCGATAGGTCGCATCGTGCCGCCGGCGAAAAAATGAACGATCAGACCGATGCCGACGGCGAGTGCAACTACGGCGGATGCAAGCAACCAGCCACGTCCGCTGCCGTTCCATTTCCAGTCACGCGGGAAGCCGAGGCTAATTGAATACACCGAAACGCAAGCGATCAGAAATTTCTGCGCGGCATCGATTTGACCGCTGAAGTGCCCGCCCGCAATCAGCCAAAGTGGTCCGGCAAGCACGAGAACGATTTCGAGCAACGCGCGCCAGCGCGGATGCCGCGGCGGAAACAGGCGCGCGAGCAGAAGCCCGCCGGCGTACAGAATCAACGCGATCCATCGCGGCCCGGCGGGCGCGCGCGCCGACATGGAATGGGTGGCTTCGCTGCGCGCCTGCGCGAAGCTCGCATCGATGGCGCCCTGCGGCACGATGATAGCCGCAGGCAGCGCATCGAGGATCGAATTCAGCAACTGGCGCCGGCGCTCCACACGCGGCGATTTCGGCAGCTCGAGAATTGGCGGGCTCGACATCGAAATGGTGGCGATCTGCCCAGCACTGAATCCACCATCCGGCGCGCGATAAACCGGGATGGCATCGATTTGCACCGGAGCGCCCGGTTGCGCGAGCGCGGCTTTTCGCGACAGGTCGAGACGTTCGAAATTTGCAGGACGCTCGAGCGTTGCACCATTGAACTGCAGGACGGCGCCTTGCGGCAGGCTAAAGCGCAGGCGCAGCATCGCCACGACGGCGGGCGCAGGTTGGACCGTGCCATCCGGCGCGCGCCAAACGACTTTTTCGACATCGATGTCCGTCGGCGCGGATGCTCCGGCCAGGGGAAAGGGCGAACTGGTCCATGCGCCGCCATCGAGGCGCTCGCGCGCCACGAGTCTTGCCTGCGCGGATGCATTCGCGAAGGCGAACAGGTGCAGGCGCGGAAATTCGCGCAGTGGCAGGAGCTGCGGCAAGTGCAAACCGATCTCGAACGGATTGCCGCGCGATTGCACGAGCAGACAGTCATCGGAAAAGTCGGCTTGCGCATCGCCGAATACGCGACCAGCGACGATGCTGTCGCGATGGAAATCCCAGTCCCATGGCGTGCCGCCGGAGGCGGCCATGGCCAGATCGCGGGCTGCCGTGTCGCGCAGGTGCGCCGTGAATTGCCATTGCGCCAATTGATTCAGGCAGATCGCCGTGAGTGCGAACAACGCGATCGCCGCGCAACAGCGCAGAATCCACGAAACGCCGTGCGGCATCGGGTGCGCTCAGCCGCCGAGCAGAGCGTCGGCTTTGGCGGCGCAGATGAAATCGTTCAGCGACAGGCCACCGACGTCGTGCGTCGAGAAGCAGACCAGGCACCGGCCCCAGCCCAGTTCCAGATCGGGATGATGGTTTTCGTTCTCCGCGATGAAACCGAGTGCGTTGACGAACGCCAGCGCATGCAGGAAATCCGCAAAACGGAATTCGTGGCGGATATCGACGTCGCCGGGCCCGAATTCCCAGCCATCGAGAACGCCCAGCAGATCCTTTGCACGGGCAGCGGACAATTGGTTTTCCTTGCCCTTGAGCGGTTGGCAGCGTTGCTTGCGCAGTTCGTCGGCGGTCACGGTGGGCTCCTTCTGCGATTCGCCGGAAAGTATAGCAATCGTGACGCGGCGCCAATTCAGGACTAAAATAGTCCAGTATTGACTTGACGGTAACGCCATGCTGACCCTGACCGAATCCGCGCAACGCCATTTTCGCCGCCTGATCGAACAGCAGGGCATCGCCGGGCTCGGCGTGCGCATTCAAGCCGTGCATCCCGGCACGCCGAAAGCGGATTGCCGGCTCGAATTCTGCGAGGCTTCGGATTTGTCGGGCGGCGAATGGACGCTGGCCTGCGACGGCTTCACCCTGCACGTGGACGCGCCGAGCGTGCCGTACCTGGAAAATGCGGAGGTCGATTTCACGACCGACGCCACCGGCGGCCAGCTGATCGTGCGCGCGCCGAATCTCAAGGGCAGTCCGCCACCAGCTGATGCGGACCTGGCCGAACGCGTGCGCTACGTGCTGGAAACGGAGGTCAATCCACAAATCGCCGCGCACGGCGGCCGCGCAACGCTGGTGGAAATCGCCGCGGACAAGTCCGTGATCCTGCGCCTTGGCGGCGGCTGCCACGGCTGCGGCATGGCCGACGTAACCTTGAAGCAGGGCATAGAACGCACCCTGCGCAAGCACTTTCCCGAGATTTCAGCCGTACGCGACGCGACCGATCACGCCAGCGGACACAATCCGTATTACCGTAGCCACGAGGGCCGCAGCGCACTGGGTTGACGCGTCAACCGCCCTGCTCGTGGTGCGACAGGTCGTCGAGCTTGCCGGGCATGGCCGCGAAATAGCGCGATAGCGCATCGATATCGGCATCGCTCAAGGTCTTGGCGAAGCCCGCCATGATCGCATTCTGGCGCCCGCCGGATTTGTATTCGTGCAAGGCACGAGAGAGATAGTCGTGATACTGGCCGGCCAGGCGCGGATAGATCGGCGCCGTGGAGTTGCCGTCCACGCCGTGACAGGCAGCGCAGGTTTTTGCGAGATCGGCAGGGGAAGCGCCGGGCGCGCCGCCGGCTTGCGCGGCGAAGGCGTTGATGGCGAACAATCCGGCCACAAGCATAGTGAGTCGATAGACGTTCATTGGCTTTCCTTATTTGGCCGGACTCAGGCTGGACAGGTAGGCGGCGATGTTGCGGATTTCCTCGTCGGACAGGCTCTCGCCCTGCGCGCGCATGGTTGGATGCGAGCGCGTGCCCTTCTTGTATTCGGTCAGCGCGGCCACGATGTAGTCGTAGTTCTGGCCAGCGATGCGCGGCACGTGATAGTTCGGATAAGCGTTCTTGTAGCCGGTTACCCCGTGGCAGCCGCCACAGGTATACACAAGGGATTTGCCGACTTTCGCATCGCCCATGCCAGTATCGGCGGCGAGCGCGGGAATGGCGAACAACGCGATTGCGAACAGAAGGAGGCGGCAGGCAGAGGCGATTTTTTGCATGGCGGATCGTGCATTCCGTGACGGGGCGAAAAACCCGCGAAGTATAACGTGGCGAATGCGTGCGTCGCTACCCGCGTGATGTGCATAGCCAAATCACCGCTGCAGATCGAGGCAGCCGTGCCATGCAACCCGAAGCGATCCGGGTGCATCCATGACATGTGTCGTGTCCTGCGCATGACTTGCGGCCCTTTCGATTTGGTCGGTCACGGATTACCTTGCGGCCGATTCAAGCAGGGGCTTGCGTAATATGGTGATATAGTTTAGTATAACACCACAACAACCATTACCCCAGCAGCCGGACCCAAGCACCCATGATTTCCGCCAGAACGCGTAACGTGTTGCTCTCATTGATATTTGTCGGCATGACCGGCTTGCTTTCCGGCTGCAACCGCAATGGTGCCGCCGCGCAGACCAAGGTACCGGCGGAGGATGCAGTCCCGGTCGAGGTCGCCTTGGCGGCCCGCGGCGCGATCAGTGCCAGCTACAGCGGGACCGCGGCACTGGTTGCCGATCACGAGGCGCAGGTCACCGCGAAAACGTCCGGCGTCTTGAAGAAGTTGTATGTGGAAGAGGGCATGACCGTGAAGGCGGGCCAATTGCTCGCCGAACTCGACGATGCCGACGCACTGGCCAAGGCCAAGCAGGCCGAGGCGCAGATGCACAAGGCCGAAGCGACTTTCGCTCATGCACAGGCCGCGATTCCGAAGCACCTGATCCCCGAATACGAATACGAGCAGGACAAGTTCGACCTCGCCGCGCAACGCGCCGCCTACGAGGCCACGAAAATCCAGTTGTCGTACACCCGCATCGTCGCGCCGGTCGACGGCGTGATCGCGCAGCGCGACATCAAGATCGGCAACCTGGTGCAGGCCAACCAGAACCTGTTCCGTATTGTCGGCATGAATCCGCTGCAGGCCGTGCTCAACGTGCCCGAGCGGCAGCTTGGAATCCTGAAGGCGGGGCAGGCGGTGCAACTCGAGGCCGATGCATTGCCGGGCAGGAAATTCGCCGGATCCATCCTGCGCATCGCGCCGGTCGTCGATCCGGCCAGCGGCACTTTCCGAGTCACCTGCCAGTTTCATGACGCGAGCGCCGTGTTGCGCCCGGGCATGTTCGCGCGCATCGACATCGTTTACGACCAGCGCGCCGATGCGCTGACCGTGCCGCGCTCGGCACTGGTCGAAGAGGACGGTCAGACCTCAGTGTTTGTGGTCGACAAGGCGCCAGCAGCTCCAGCAGCGAAAACTGAGGCGGGCAAGACCGCGACAAAGACACCAGCCGTCACGCCAAGCGGCTTCGTCGCGCATCGCCAACCGGTAAAGACCGGCTATAGCGACGGCGACAAGGTGGAGATCGTTTCCGGATTGGATGCAGGTGCACGCGTCATCACGGTCGGCCGCAACGCCGTGCGAGATGGCACCGCCGTATTGGTGCTGGACAACAAGGCATGAGCCTCGTCGAACTCGCCACCCGTCGGCGCGTCACCGTCGGCATGGTGACGCTCACCCTGGTTTTGTTTGGGCTGATCGCGCTGTCCGGGCTGAAGGTCAACCTGCTGCCGGATTTGACCTATCCCACGCTGACCGTGCGCACCGCGTACGAAGGCGCAGCGCCGGCCGAGATCGAGACGCTGATTTCGCAGCCTGTGGAAGAGGCGCTCGGCGTGGTCAAGAACGTGCGCACGATCCACTCGGTGTCGCAGGCGGGTCAGTCCGACGTGATCCTGCAATTCGCCTGGGGCACGAACATGGACCAGGCCAGCCTCGATGTGCGCGACAAGCTCGACCTACTGCAGTTGCCATTGACCGCGAAAAAGCCGGTATTGCTGCGCTTCAATCCGGCCACCGATCCGATCCTGCGCCTGGCGCTGACCGGTCCCGCGCAAAACGGCGCGGCCGAGAGCGCCGAACTGAAGCAGTTGCGCCGCTTCGCCGACGACGAGCTGCGCAAGCGCCTGGAACCAACTGCCGGCGTGGCAGCGGTCAAGGTCGGCGGCGGTCTCGAGGACCAGATCGACGTCGACATCGACCAGCAGCGCCTGCAGCAGCTCAACCTCAATGTCGCCGACGTGATCAAGCGCCTCGGCGACGAGAACGTGAACGTGTCTGGCGGCCGCATCGAGGACGGTACCCAGCGTTATCTCGTGCGCACGGTCAACCAGTTCACGGACCTGAGCCAGATGAGCGACCTGCTGATCAAGGTCGACAAGGGCGTGCCGATCCGGCTCAAGGACGTGGCCAACGTGCACCAGGGCCACAAGGAACGCGAAGGCATCGTGCGCGTGGACGGACACGAAGCGGTGGAACTGGCGATCTACAAGGAAGGCGATGCCAACACCGTCACAGTCGCTGCGGCGGTACGCAAGCAGCTCGCCAAATTCACCTGCACGAACCAGCCGCCGCCGTGCGCGTCGATCCTGCCGCCGAACGCGAAGCTGACGATGATCGACGATCAATCCGTCTTCATCCAGAGCTCGCTGAACGACGTGCGCGACGACGCCGTCATCGGCGGCGTGCTCGCCGTGCTGATCATCTTCTTCTTCCTCGCCGACTCGTGGAGCACGTTCATCATTTCGCTGTCGCTGCCGGTATCGCTGATCGCCACGTTCTTCTTCATGGGCGAAGCCGGATTGAGCCTCAACGTGATGTCGCTGGGCGGATTGGCGCTTGCCACCGGCATGGTCGTGGACGACTCCATCGTGGTGCTGGAAAACATCGCGCGCATGCGCGAGCGCGGCATCGGCATCGTCGAATCGGCGGTGCAGGGTGCACGCGAGGTATCGATGGCGGTGACCGCCTCGACGCTGACCACGGTTGCGGTGTTTTTCCCGCTCGTGTTCGTGCAGGGCATCGCCGGCCAGTTGTTCCGCGACCAGGCACTGACTATCACGTTCGCCATGCTCATTTCGCTGGTCGTGGCGATGAGCCTGATTCCGATGCTGGCTTCGCTCAAGGGCAGGGCGCCGCTGGCGTTCGCCGACGAAGCCAAGGCGCCGCGTGTGCCGCCGCGCACTCGCATCGGCAAGATCACCGCCGCGATCGGCCGCCTGTTCCGGTGGTTGCCGCGCGCACTCGGCTGGATCGGTTTCTCGCTGGGTCGCCTTGGCGGAACCGTCATCGGTCGCATCCTGCGTCTTCTCGGCAAGGGCCTGCTTTCCGGCTACAACCGCGCCGCCACGGCGTATCACGGATTCCTGCCCAAGGCGCTCGCGCATCCCTGGAAGGTGCTCGGTTTCGCCGCCGCGATGTTCGCCGTCGCCGTCGCGCTGATTCCGACGCTGGGAACGGACCTTATTCCGCAACTCGCGCAAGGCCGCTTCGAGATGACCGTGAAGCAGGCACCCGGTACGCCGCTCGCCGACACCGATGCGCTTGTGCGCGAGTTGCAAGCCAAGAACGCGAAAAATCCGCTGATCAAGATGATCTACGGTGTCAGCGGCACGGGCACGCGCCTCGACGCCAACCCGACCGAATCCGGCGAGAACATCGCGCGCCTGCTCGTGGTGCTCGCGCCCGGTGCAGGCCGCAAGGGCGAAAGCGAGGCAATGAATGCGTTGCGCGCGAGCATGGTCAGCCATCCGGGCAGCGAGGTGCAGTTCTCGCGGCCAAAGCTTTTCAGTTTCGACACGCCGCTGGAAGTGGACTTGCGCGGCTACGATCTGGATGCCCTGCAGAAAGCCGGCAACAAGCTGGCGTCCCTGTTGCAGGCCTCGCCGCGTTTCGCCGACGTGAAATCGAGCGCGCAGGGCGGTTCGCCGGAAATCCGCATTCACTTTGATCAAGACCGGGCGGCTGCACTCGGCCTGACCACGAAACAGATTTCGGATCAGATCGTCGACAAGATCCGCGGCGCGGTGGCGACGCAATACAACTTCCGCGATCGCAAGATCGACGTGCTCGTGCGCGCAAAACCCGACGAGCGCACGTCCATCGACGACATCCGCAACTTGATCGTCAATCCCGGCGCGGCCACGCCCGTGCGCCTGGCTTCGGTCGCCGACGTCACGGTCGCGATGGGCCCGAACGAGATCAACCGCATCGGCCAGGAGCGCGTGGCCATTGTCACCGCGAACCTGCATTACGGCGATCTGGGCAGCGCCGTCGCCGAAGTGCGCGATATCCTGCGTGAACACCCGCTTGCTGCCGGCGTGAGCGCGCATATCGGCGGGCAGAGCGAAGAACTCGATGCCTCGCTGCGCTCGCTGATCTTCGCCTTGTCGCTGGCGATCTTCCTCGTCTATCTCGTGATGGCTTCGCAGTTCGAATCGCTGCTGCATCCGTTCGTGATCATGTTCTCGATCCCGCTCGCCCTTGTCGGCGCGGTGCTGGCGTTGAAGATCACGTTCACGCCGCTGTCGATCGTCGTGTTCATCGGCCTGATCATGCTCGCCGGCATCGTGGTCAAGAACGCGATCGTGCTGATCGACCGCATCAACCAGCTGCGCGAGGAAGGCGTGGACAAGCTCGCCGCCATCGCCCAGGCCGCCGAATCACGCCTGCGTCCGATCACGATGACGACGCTGTGCACGCTGCTCGGCTTCATGCCGCTGGCGCTGAGTTTCGGCGACGGCTCCGAGGTGCGCTCACCCATGGCGATCGCGGTGATCGGAGGCTTGAGCGTTTCGACCCTGCTGACCCTGATCGTGATTCCGGTCGTCTACAACTTGCTGGATCGGCGCGCCGACGCGTGGTATCGCGAGCGTGGCTTGCGCCATTCAGGGCATTCCGATGGCGCCGAGGCGTTGGCCGAAGGCGGCGCTCCGTGACGCTCGCCGAACTCAGCCTCAAGCGTCCGGTCACGGCGGTGATGTTCTTCGTGTCGCTGCTCGTGGTCGGCGCGATAGCGGCGTTTCGCCTGCCGCTGGAAGGCATGCCGGACGTGCAATTTCCGTTCATGATGATCAACCTGCCGTATGCCGGTTCGACGCCGGCGGAAGTCGAGCGCACGATCACGCGTCCGGTCGAAGACGCCCTGTCGACATTGACGGGCATCGAACACATGAATTCGCTGTCGCGTGCGGACGGCGCGCAGATCTTCCTGCAGCTCAAATGGGGCGAGGACACGGCAGTCAAGGCGGTGCAGGCGCGCGAGAAGATCGACGCGATCCGCGATGAACTGCCCAGCGACCTGCAGCGCTACACAGTGATGAAGTTCGCCACCACCGATCAGCCGATGCTGCAATTGCGCATTTCCAGTGATCGCGACCTTTCGAACTCCTACGAACTGCTGGATCGCAAGATCAAGCGTCCGCTGGAACGGCTGCCCGGCGTGGCGAAAGTGGACATCCAGGGCGTGGCGCCGCCGGAAGTGCAGATCGAGGTTTCCGTCGATCGCCTTACCGCGGCCGGCGTCAGTCTCAACGATCTGTACGCGAAACTGTCAGCCGCGAACTTTTCGGCATCCGCCGGCAAGATCACCGACGGCAAACTGCGCTACCAGGTGCAGCCGCTGGGCGAGTGGCGCAGCCTCGACGATGTCCGCGCCACGCCGATCAACGACAAGGGGCTCAAGCTCGGCGACATTGCCAACGTCACGCTCAAGCCGGCGCGATTGGATTACCGCCGCCATCTGGATGGCAAGCCCGCGATTGCCGTCGACATCTCCAAGGAGCGCAACGCGAATCTGGTCGATGTCGCCAGCCGAGCGCTGGCCGAGATCAACCGCGTCGGCCGTGACCCTGAAATGCGCGGTATCCAGTTGTATTTCCTTGGCGACGACGCCAAGGCGGTGACCGATAGCTTGAAGGAACTCGGCGAGGCTGGCGGCATCGGCATCCTGTTGTCCGTGTTCGTGTTGTATTTCTTCCTGCGCGACTGGCCGTCGACACTGATGGTGTCGCTGGCGATCCCGATCTGCATGGTGATCACGCTTGGCTGCATGTACTTCCTCGGCATGACGCTAAACGTGCTGTCGCTGCTCGGTCTACTGCTGGCGGTCGGCATGCTCGTCGACAACGCCGTCGTGGCAGTGGAAAGCATCTACCAGTATCGCGAGAAATACCCGGACAAGCCCTGGTACAGCGCGGTACAGGGCACTCAGGTCGTCGGCATCGCGATCGCGGCCGGCACTTTCACCAGCATCGTGGTGTTCCTTCCGAATATTTTCGGCGCGAAGAACCAGATCAGCATTTTTCTGACCCAGGTCGCCATCGCCATGTCGATCGCGCACCTGGCCTCCTGGCTGGTTGCAGTAAGCCTGGTGCCGATGCTGTCGGCAAGATTGCCGCCGCCGCATTTCATCGGCCGCGATACCCTCGTTGCGCGACTGCAGCGCCGCTACGAGTCCGCCGTCGCGTGGACGCTGGCACATCGCAAGGCGGCGGTGTGGGGACTGGTTGCCTTGTTCGCCGCCAGCTTCGTGCCGATGACGCGCGCCAAGACCGACATGTTCCCGCCAGGACAGGCCGGCGAGTTGCACCTGCAATACCAGCTCAACGGCATGTACCGCCTGGACGAATTGAACAAATCGATCAGCACCGTCGAGAAATGGCTGGACGCGCATCGCAAGGAATTGCACATCAAGAACATCTACAGCTACTTCAACGAGCAAGGCGACGCCATGACCAACGTCCTGCTTACCGAAGACGATGCCGGGCGCGGCCATTCGCAGCAGATCATGGAGAAGATCCGCGAAGGCGCCCCCAAGGTCCCGATCGGCAAGATCGGATTCGATTTCGAGTCTCAGAACCAGAACACGAACGTGCAGGTGTTTCTGAACGGCGATTCGAGCACGACCTTGCGTGAGTTGTCTTCTGCCGCGATCCAGACCTTGCAGCACGTGCCCGGGTTGCGCGATGTGCGTACCGCACAGGACGGCGGCGACCGCGAGCTGGCCGTGCACGTGGATCGCGTGCGCGCACGTACCTATGGTTTTTCGGCCAGCGAAATCGCGCAGTACATCGCCATCGCCCTGCGCGGCCTGCCGCTGAAGGAGTATCACGACAACGGCACGCAGATTCCGGTGTGGCTGCGCTTTGGCGGCGACGACACGCGCAGCCTGTCGGATCTTGCCGATTACAAGCTGCGTGCCGCGGACGGCACCCTGGTGCCGCTGCTGTCGATGGTCGACCTGAACAATCGCGCGGCGCCATCGGCGATTGAGCGCGAAAACCGCCAGACCTCGCTCGCCATTCAGGCCAACCTCGCGCCCGGCGCCACGCTGGACGAGGTCAAGCCGAAACTCGAAGCGGCGATGAACGCGATGCAGTTTCCGCCGGGCTATCGCTGGAGCTACGGCCAGAACTTCGATTTCGCCAACGAAGCCGGCCAGCAGATGCTGTTCAACACGTTGATTGCGCTCGTGCTGGTGTACGTCGTCATGTGCGCAATGTTCGAGTCGCTGATCTATCCCGCGGCGATCCTGATGACGTTCGTGTTTTCCATCCTCGGCGTGTACTGGCTTTTCTGGCTCACCGGGACGACGTTCTCGATCATGGCATCCATTGGCGTGCTGATCCTGATGGGCGTAGTCGTGAACAACGGCATCGTCATGATCGTGCACATCAACCAGTTGCGCCTGGAGGGGCTTTCGCGCACCGAAGCGCTGGTGCGCGGCGCGCGCGACCGCCTGCGCCCGGTCCTGATGACCATGGGCACGGCGATCCTGGGCATGGTGCCGCTGTGCATGAGCGACGCGACCATCGGCGGTGGCGACACGCCGTATTACCCGATGGCGCGTGCCATCGCTGGTGGCCTGGTCTTTTCCACGCTGGTCACGCTTGCCGCCTTGCCGGTCATCTACTCATTGCTCGACGATGCGCGCCTGGCCACCCGGCGCGTGCTGCGCGACGCGCGCGCGCGCACGTTCCCACGACCAGGCGCGTTGCGGACCTAGACCTTCAGAAAACCCGGTGCAGGATGCGGATGCCCGCCGTCCATTCGCCGATCATCATGCCGATGTTGGTGAGCATGAAGACGAGCAGGGTGCGCGAGACGCGGTTCTTCCACCAGCCGGTCCAGTGCAGCACGTCGTCGCGCAGGCTCTCGAAATCCGCCACGCGCGGATGGCGCAGCCACATTTCCACGCCGGCGCTGAACGCGCCGGACGGAGCAAACGGGCGAAACGGTTTCAGCGGTCCGGATATCGCGGCAGCAAGTACGCTCAGCGGATGCCCGCCGCCGGCCAGCGCGCCAAGCGCACACCCCGCGGCGGTGAAGACGATCCAGTCCTGCAATGCCTGCGCGCCGTGGCCGGTTCCGCGGCTGAACGCAAAGCCGATCGCGGCGGCGATGACAATCAGCACGCCTAATCCCAGCCATTTCGGCCAACTTGAACTCGCAGGCGCGATCTTCAGCGGAGCCAGAATGGCATCCGGTGCCGGAGCCTGCGTACCGAGTTCGCGCTCGATGCCGGCGAGGTGACCGGCGCCGACCACGGCGAGCACTCGCCGCGCCGGAGTCTTGCAGGCCTCTTCGCGCAGGCGCGCGGCCATGAATGCGTCGCGTTCGCCGATCAGGCTGCGGTAGAGCGGTTCGGACTGCGCGGCGAATTCGCTGAACGCGCTTTGGAGCATGTCGCCCTGCTTGAGTTGCTCAATGTCTTCTTCGCTGACTTCGCTGCGCTCGAACAGGCTTGCGGCGAGTCCGCCGACGATGCCAAGGCGGTCGCGCCAGCGCACGCTGTGGTACGCGCGCTTGAGCGTGACGCTGATTTCGCGGTCGATCAGCCACAGCGGCAACCCATGCTGCGCGGCCAAGTCGGCGGCTGCCTTCAATTCCGCGCCCGGTTCGATCCCGAATTGCTCGGCGAGGCGGCGCTGGTATGCGGACAAGGCGAGATTCGCCGCGACCATGCCGGCCTTGCCGTCGCGAATCACGCGCCACAAATCCAGATTGCGCCAGGCTTCCGGATCGTGCATGGCGCGATAGCGCGATTCGCACAACTCCACGGCGATGGCGTCGTAATTGCCGGTGGCGATGGCCGCGTGCACGGCATCGACGCTCGCGCGCGATACGTGTGCGGTGCCGAGCAGGGTATATACGACGCCGTCGCGCGTCGCGCGCGCATGCGGCTGCCCGGCAAGCGCCGGTCCGGTTGTCGGAGCGTTCATTTCAGTCACGAAATCGTTTCAAGAGATCGCCGTACGCGTCGATGCGGCGGTCGCGCAGGAACGGCCAGATGCGGCGCACGGCTTCACTGCGCGCGAGATCAATATCGGCAATCAGCAGTTCCGGTTTGTCGATCGAGGCCTGTGTGAGCATCTCGCCCTGCGCGCCGGCGACGAAGCTCGATCCCCAGAAATCGATGCCACGCCCGCCGTCCGGGGCGGCTTCATGGCTGACGCGATTGCACGCGAGCAGCGGCAGGCCGTTCGCCACCGCATGACCGCGCTGCACGGTGATCCATGCCTCGCGCTGGCGCGACTTTTCCGCTGCGTCGTCGGCAGGGTCCCAGCCGATGGCTGTGGGGTAGAGCAGCAAGTCCGCGCCGGCCAGCGCCATCAGGCGCGCGGCCTCCGGATACCACTGGTCCCAGCACACGAGTAGGCCGAGTTTGCCGACCGAGGTCTGCACCGGTTCGAATCCCAGATCGCCCGGAGCGAAATAGAACTTCTCGTAGAACGACGGATCGTCCGGGATGTGCATCTTGCGGTATTTTCCACAAATATCCTTCGCCCGATCGAAGACGACGGCGGTGTTGTGGTACAGCCCGACCGCGCGCCGCTCGAACAGCGAGGCGACCACGACGAGCTGGAGTTCCGCGGCGAGTGCGCCGATGCGTGCCGTGCTCGGCCCTGGAATCGGCTCGGCGCGGTCGAATTCGGCGGTGCTTTCGTGCTGGCAGAAGTACTGCCCGTTGTGCAGCTCCTGCAGCAGCACGAGTTCGGCGCCGGACTTGGCCGCCTTGCGCAGTCCGGCTTCGATCGCATCGAGATTCGCAGCGACGCTGCCGTGGTCGCGTTCCTGCAACAGCGCGACGCGCAACATCTTGTTCATGCCAGGACTCCCGCTGGCAACTGCATGGTCAGGCAATGCAAGCTGCCGTTTTGCCAAATGAGTGACCGGCAGGGTACCGCAATCACGCTGCGCCCGGGGTGCGCATCCGCGATCATGCGAGCGGCTTTCTCATCCGCAGGGTCACCGTAGGCGGGAACGAGCACGGCGCCGTTGACGATCAGATAATTCGCGTACGACGCGGCGAGACGACGGCCGTCGTCGAAAATGGGTTTTGCCCAGGGCAGGGGATGCAGGCGATACGGCTGCCCACCAGTCGTGCGCAGCGCGGCGAGTTCCTCGCCCATCGCGGCGAGTTCGTCGTGATGCGGATCGGCGGGATCATCGCAGGCCTGGTATACGATGGCGTTGTCCGGCGCGAAGCGGGCGAGGGTGTCGATGTGCGCGTCGGTGTCGTCGCCCTGCAGGTAGCCGCGTTCCAGCCAGAGCACGCGCTGCGCGCCGAGCTTGTCGCACAACAGGCGCGACATCTGTTCGCGACTCTGCTCGGGATGGCGCTGGTGCAGGCAGCGCCAGGTGGTGAGAATCGTGCCGGCACCGTCGGATTCGATCGCGCCGCCTTCCAGCGCCCAGTCCACGCGGCGATGATCGGCATTGCGGAAGATCTCGCGCGCAGCGAGTCCTTCGATCAGGCGGTCGTCGCGGCTGGCCTGGAACTTCCCGCCCCAGCCGGTGAAGCGGAAATCCAGCAGGCGAAATCCATCCGGCCCGCACAGCGTGATTGGCCCGGAATCGCGCAGCCAGGTATCGTCGTATTCGATTTCCACGAATCGACCGCAGCTCGCATCCACCCCGGCCGCGGTCAGAAGCTGCGCGGCCCGCGCACGCACGGCGCCGTCGGCGACGCAGATCAGAACCGGCTCATGCCGCGCGATGGCGCAGGCGAGGGCGGCGAAGGTGGATTCCACATCCGCGAGGCGTTGCGCCCAATCGGTTTGCGCGTGCGGCCATGCGAGCAGCACGCCCGCCTGCGGTTCCCATTCCGCAGGAAGACGAAAAACGGCGGAAGTCATCGAGGCTTACTGGGACTTGGGTCCGAGCTCGCCCGGCGACATGTGCACGGCCACGCTGTCGATGACGATGTTACGCTCGAAATAGACGATGAAATTCGGGTATTCCCAGCGATTGATCACCGGATGCTTCGGCGCATCGCCGCCAGCCGCAGCGAGTCTGGACTGCGGCGCGCCGAAGCGGCGCTCGACCTGGTTCATGGTCATGCCGCGATGCGGAGCATTCATGCCGCGTTCCTCGCGGACGCGCTTCATCAACAACGTTTCGGCGTGCGCCGGTATGCCGGCCGCGAAGGCGGCCACGGCCGCGCCACAAACGATAGCGAGTA
>DATIVQ010000004.1:0-45001 GCA_035465735.1 Rudaea sp. | reverse complement strand
ATCTTGTATTCGTTCGGATAGTCGTGGATGACGTGGCGCGCCAGCACGGCGATGTCGTGTGCGGTGGAATAGTGGTTCGGGTCCGGCAGCCCGGTGGCGTTGACGAAATGCGTGCCGGTCATGCCGAGCTTGGCCGCGTATTCGTTCATCAGGTTGGCGAACGTATCCTCGGACCCGGCGACGTGTTCGGCGAGTGCGATCGCGGCGTCGTTGCCGGACTGGATGATCATGCCGTAGAGCAGGTCCTTGAGCGGCACCTGCGAGTTCACTTTCAGGAACGTGGTCGAGCCATCGGTACCGGCGCCGCCCGCGCGCCAGGCGTGTTCGCTGACCATAACCGGATCGTCGAGCTTGATCTTGCCCGCGGCGAGTTCCGCCGAAACGATGTAGCCGGTCATCATCTTCGTGATCGATGCCGGTTCCACGCGCTCGTCGGCATTGTCCTGCGCGAGGATCTGGCCGGTCGCGTAATCCATAAGCACCCAACTCTTGGCGTCCAGCGCGGGCGGCGGCGGCGTGGGCACGTTCAGCGCGCCCGGCGCCGGGCGCGGCGCGGGATTGGGCGTGGGCAGTTCGGCGGACGCAGGCGTGACCTGTGGCGCCGGTTGCGTGTCTGCAGCCGGTTCCTTCTTGTGCTTGTGCGGAGCCGCCGTCAACGGCGCAGCCAGTGTGGAAAATGCGAACAGTGCGGCAAGAACAATGGTGTGCAAAAGTTTCATCACGACGTCCATCAGATTTTCGGTATTTGATCCATCCCCGGTGGATCGCCTCGTCAATTATCAATCGAAACCCGCACTTCTCCCAGACCCAGGGCGCGCAGCTTCGGGGCCAGCGCGTCGGCTTCGGCGGCATCGCGAAGCGGCCCCAGGCGCACGCGGCGCAAGGTCTTGCCGCCGATCTGCACTACAACCAGCGCCACAGCGCCCAGCCGCGCGGAGCGTACCTTCGCCGCCGCACGCTCCGCATTGGCCGGGTCTGCGAATGCGCCGACCTGCAGGTATAGCAGGGGTTTGGGCGTTTTCCCGGGCGCAGTTGGGACCGCGCCGCCGCGCGCGGGTTCCGCGCTGCGTTGCGGATGATCGGGATCGATGCCCCGCACTTCGACCATCGCCGTGCCGCCGGGATACACGCCGAGCTTGATCGCGGCGACAAAGGACAGGTCGATGATGCGGTTGGCGACGAACGGGCCGCGGTCGTTGACGCGCACGATCGCGCTGCGGCCGTTCTGCAGGTTGGTCACGCGCACGTAGCACGGCAGCGGCAGCACCTTGCTCGCCGCCGAATACGCGTACATGTCATATTTCTCGAAATTCGACGTGGTATAGCCGTTGAACTTGTTGCCGTACCAGGAGGCCAGGCCGCGTTCGTCGTAACCCTTGCAAGTGGGCAGCACGTGGTAGGTTTCGCCGAGCACGGTATAGGGCGACTTGTTGCCGTAGACCGAGCGCGGTTCGTCGCGCGGCACCGGCTCGGGAACCTTGCTGATGTCGGGGATCTGCGTCGGCGTGGAATCGTGGTCCTGGGCGTAGCGTCCGCCGGACTCGCGTGGCGTGGACGGCCGCGTTGCCGGCGTGGATGGCCGCGTCGCGTGGCGATGGAAACAGCCGCCGAGCGCGAGCACCGCGAGCACGACGGCGGCGCGGACGCGCCACCGCATCATGGCGCGCGAGCCGCGGCGGCGATCGCCTCGCTCAGTTGGTACACCGCCATCGAATACAGCGGACTCTTGTTGTAGCGCGAGACGACCTGGAAATTGCGGAACGTGATCCAGAATTCGGGGCCGTCGGCACCGTCCAGGCGCAGCAGCGTCGCCGGCGTTGCCGGATCGAGTTTTGCATCCGTCGTGTAACCCCATTCGGTCAGCTGTTGCAGCGGATACACCGGATCCAGGCCCTTCGGATCGAGCGTGCGCGCGTTCGCGGCGACTTGCGCGCGCACCGCGACCGGCGCGCCGGTCTGCCAGCCAAACGCCTCGAAATAGTTGGCGACGCTGGCGCAGACGTCCGGCAGGGAATTCCACAGGTCGATCTTGCCGTCGCCATCGCCGTCGCGTGCGTACTTGGCCACGCTTGAGGGCATGAACTGCGGCCAGCCCATCGCCCCGGCATACGAGCCCATGAGCTCTTCCGCCGCATACGGAAACGCGGCCGAATGCAGCAACAGCAGTTGCGCCAGTTCGGAACGAAAATAAGTCTGCCGGGGCGGATAGTAAAACGCCAGGGTCACCAGTGCGTCGAGCACGCGGTAGCGCATCGGCGTGCGCCCGTAGTTGCTCTCCACGCCGATGATGGCGGTGATGACTTCCGGCGGCACGCCGTACTGGCTGCCGATGCGGTCGAGCAGATCGCGGTTGTCCGCGAGGAAGGCCGCGCCATCGTCGATGCGCCGCTGGGTGACGAAGATCGGCCGGTAATCCTTCCACGGCTTGGCTTCGGCCGGGCGCGTCATCGTGTCGATCACGCTTTGCCGGTAGGTCGCGCGGTGCAGGATCTCGAGCACGGCCGCGGCGTCGAGGCCGTGTTCGCGCGCCATGGCTTGTGCAAACTGTTTTTCCGCCGTGCCCGGATCGGGAGCAGGCTGGGCAACGGCGGCGGCATCGAGCTGCGCACAAAGCAAAAAAGTATACAAAACCGCAAGTCTGCGCCGCATGTCGCCGCCGAAAGTGCCGATGGCGCGAAAGCTTAGCATGCCGGTTTCAACCGGACATGAACTTGCGGTGCGCGTGGATCGACATCAATACGCCGAATCCGGCGAGCAGCGACACCGCCGAAGTGCCGCCGTAGCTGATCAGCGGCAACGGCACGCCGACCACGGGCAGCAGGCCGGTGATCATGCCGCCGTTGACCATCACGTAGACGAAGAATGCCATGCTGATCGAACCGGCGAGCAGGCGCGAATAGTTGTCGCGCGCGTTCGCGGCGATGGCAAGACCGCGGCCGACGATGAACAGGTACAGCGCGAGCAGCGCGAGCACGCCGATCAAGCCCCATTCCTCGGAGAACACCGCGAACACGAAATCGGTGGTGTGCTCGGGCAGGAACTCCAGGCGCGACTGCGTGCCATGGTGCCAGCCCTTGCCGGCCAGACCGCCGGAGCCGACCGCGATCTCCGACTGGATGATGTGCCAGCCGTTGCCGAGCGGATCGGCTTCGGGATTGAGGAACATGCGCAGGCGATTGCGCTGGTATTCGTGCATGAAATGCCACAGCAGCGGCGCCGCCGCCGCCGCCGCGCCGAGCAGGGCGAAGATGCGCCACCACGCCAGCCCGGTGAGGAACACCGCGAACACCCCGCTCGCCACCACGAGTACGGCGGTGCCGAGGTCTGGTTGCCTGCCGATCAGCAGCGCGGGCGCAGCGATCAGCACCGCCACCGCGCCGAGCGTGAGCCAGCGCGGCGGCAACTCGCGCGTGTGCAGGTACCAGGCGACCATCATCGGCAAGGTCAGCTTGACCAGTTCGGAGGGCTGGAAGCGCATTACGCCCAGGTTCAGCCAGCGGTTCGCGCCGCGGCCTTGGCCGTGCAGCGCCACCGCCACGAGCAGGGCCAGGCTCGCCAGATACAGCCACGGCGTCCAGTTGCGCAGCACGTTCGGCGGCACGCGCGAGAGCAGCAGCAGGAACAATCCGCCGAGGGCGAAGCGCAGCGCCTGATTGAGCACGAGCTGGCGGTCCAGGTCGCTGGCGCTGTACAGCGTGGTGAGTCCGATCAGCGCGAGCAGGATGAGTGCGCCGAGCAGCGGCAGGTCCAGGCGCGGTTCGCGCAGGCTGTGGCGCAACCAGGCACGCAGGCGTAAGAGCGGATTCATGGCGTGCGGCCTCGCTCGTCGTCCTTCAGCCATTCATCGAGGATCCGGCGCGCGATCGGTGCGGCGTCGTAGGCGCCGGAACGGCCTTCCTTGAGCGCGATCACCACGGCGACGCGCGGCGCGTCGGCCGGCGTGAATGCCTCGAACAGCACTTCGTGCCGGCTGATCGGCGACGACATGATGCTGGTCCACTCCTCGCCGGTGCGCGAATAGCGTTCGGCCGTGCCGGTCTTGCCGGCGATGACGTAGGGAAATCCTTCGCCGAGTCCGTGCGCAGTGCCGGAAGGATCGTTCACCACGTCGATCATGCCCTGGCGCACCGCATCCCAGTCGGCCGGATTGCGCACGAAACTCGGCGCTGCTTTCGGCTGCGCGACCGGCACGCGCGGCGCGTTCAGGCCAGCCTGCATCGCGCGCAGCAAGTGCGGCACGTGGCGCACACCGCCCTCGGCAAGCGTGGCCAGGGCGGATGCCAGCTGGATCGGCGTGATTACCCAGTAGCCTTGGCCGATGCCGGCGATCACGGTTTCGCCGGGATAAAAGGGCTGATCGAAGCGGCCGCGCTTCCATTCCCGCGACGGCAGTACGCCGGACGCTTCGCCGGGCAGGTCGATGCCGGTGGGACTGCCGAAACCGAAATTCGCCATCCAGGAACTGAAGCGGTCGATGCCCATGTCCAGTGCGAGCGAATAGAAGTAGGTGTTGACCGAACGCGCGATAGCCTGGCGCAGGTTCACCAGGCCCTGGCCGCCGCGCACGTCGTCGCGGTAGCCTCGCGCTTGGCCGGGAATGAAGAATTCGCCGGTCGACAACACCGTGTCCTGCGGCCGGCGCAGGCCGAGTTCGAGTCCGCCCAGGCCCAGATAGGGCTTGACCGTGGAGCCCGGCGTGAAGCCGCCGGCGATGGCGCGGTCGAGCAGGGGCTTGTCCGGATTGTTCATCAAGGCAGCGTAGTCGGCGCGGCCGATGCCGTTGACGAACAGGTTTGGATCGAAGCTCGGCGCGCTGGCGAGCGCGAGCACCTCGCCGTTGCGCGGATCTATCGCGGCCACCGCGCCCGGGCGGCCCGCCAGTGCCTCGCTGGCCACGCGTTGCAGGCGCGCGTCGATGCTCAGGTACAGGTTCTTGCCCGGTGTCGGCGCGACGCGGGCGATGGGTTTGCCGATCACGCGCTTGTCGACATTGACCTCGACCTGTTCGTAGCCGGGCGTGCCGTGCAACTCGCTCTCGTAGCGGCGCTCGATACCGGTCTTGCCAATCTGCGTGGTGCCGGCGTAGGCGTCGGCATCCAGGCCAGCCGCGTCCGCGGCGTCGATGCGGCCGACGTAGCCGATCACGTGCGCAAAATCCGCGCCGCGCGGATAGGCGCGGGTAAGGTACGGCACCACGTCGACGCCGGGAAAGCGCCAGCGCTGCGTGGAGAAACGGGCGATCTCGTCTTCCGACAGCTTCAGCCGCAGCGGGATGCTGTCGAATGCGCGCTTGCTCTTGCGCAGCGCGTCGAATCGCTCGATATCGTCGTCCGACAGCGCGAGGACGTGGCCGAGCGCAGCCAGCATCGCGCGCATGTCCTTGACCTGCTCGGGCACCACTTCGAGGCGGAACGCGGCGACGTTCTCGGCCAGCAGCACGCCGTTGCGGTCGTAGATCAGGCCGCGCGTGGGCGGAATGCTGCGCACCGAGATGCGGTTGCTGTCCGAACGTGCGGCGAATTCGGCGTGGCGGTCGATCTGCAGGTACCAGAAGCGCGCGGCAAGGCCGGCCAGGCACAGCGCGATGAGGATGAAGCCGGCGAGTGCGCGGCGGCGGAAGCGCTCGGCCTCGCGTTGCGCATCCTTGATCTTGCCTGGCTTGGCCGTGCGCTTTTTCACGGTTCGCGGGCGCGCAGGCGCGCGCGTGCATCGTCGAGCAGCAGGAACACCCACGGCCAGGCCAGCATGCCGACCAGCGGTGCCAGCCAGTAGCTCGGTGGCGCGCCGGTGAATCCCGCAACCGCCCGGATCGCGAGAAGGACGATGCGGTCGTTGACGAGCAGGGCGAGCAACGCCAGCGCCTGCTGCCACATCGGAAAAAAGCGCAGGCGCGCGCGGAAGCGCATCAGGATGAAGCAGAACATGCTAAGCCGCAGCGCCTGCTCGCCGAGCAGGTCGCCGACGAAAAGGTCGCCGATCAGACCGAGCACGAAGGCTCGGCCAAGACCCACGTGTTCTGGCGCTTCCAGAGTCCAGTAGGCGAGCACCAGGGCCAGCCACCAGGGCTTGAGCGGCAGCAGGGCTTGCGGCAGCGGCATCAATTGCAGCAGGTAGCAGGCGAACACGCTGCCCCAGAACAGCCAGTCATTGGCGCGCAGGCGGTTCATCTTCGATGGCATGCCGATGTCGCGCGCAGCGCGGCGGCCACTCCCCCTCGCGCGCGTGCGGGCGCGGGCACGAGGTGGTGAGATCTTGGCTTGGTATTTCGCCTCATGGTTTTTTCACCGCGGCCGGATCGGTCGCATGCGCCGATGCAGGCGGTCCTTCCGCCGGCGCCGGTGCCGGCGGTCCGACCGGATCGGGCAGGTCGTGCAGGATCAGCACTTCGCCGCTGCGATCAAGCGCCGCGCTCGGCGCGAGCGCGGCTACCGCGAACATGCCGCTGGAATCGGCGTGGATGCTGCGCACGCTGCCGACCGGGAATCCAGCGGGAAAATGTCCGCCCAGGCCCGAGGTGACCAGCTTGTCGCCGGGCTTGATGTCGGCGCTGATCGGGACATTCTGCAGTTCCAGCGCATCCAGCGCGCCCGTGCCGCGCGCGATCGCGCGCATTCCCGTGCGCTCGCTCTTGACCGGCAGGGCATGCGCCGGATCGGTGATCAGCATGACGGTGGAGATATCCGGCAACACTTCCACGATCTGGCCCATCACGCCGTGCGCATCGAGCACGGCCTCGCCCGCGGTTACGCCCTGGCGTGCGCCGGCGTTCACGACCACGCGATGCCGGAACGGATCGGTATCCACGTCGATGATGCGGGCGAGCTGCACGCCCAGATTCAGACTGCGCTGCGCGTCGAGCAATTGTTGCAGGCGATCGTTCTGCTCGCGCACCGTCTGCAGCCGGTTCAGGCGCGCCTGCGCGAGCAGCAGCTCGCGCTCGAGTTCGGCATTGCGCGTGTTCAGGCGCCTGCGGTCGGCCACCGCGTCGCCGGCTTCGCGCGCCAGTTGCGAGGGCAACGCGGCGAGCCGGTACATCGGCTCGATTGCCGCGCTCGCGGCGTAGCGCACGCGCGGGAGCCAGCCATTGCGATGGTCCAGGACCATCAAGAGCATCGCCAGCGCCAGATAGATGATCAGGCGCAGCGTGTTTGCCGTGTCGGGACTGAACAGCGGTGCGGTGTCGTTGCGAGTCAGCGCCATGGTGAGCGCAGTTTACGAAACTTTGGGCCTCATTCCGGCGCGAAGAAATCGCTGCCGTGCTGGTCGATCAGTTCCAGCGCCCGCCCGCCGCCGCGCGCCACGCAGGTCAGCGGATCGTCCGCGACGTGCACGTGCAGGCCGGTTTCCTCGGAGATGAGCTTGTCCAGGTCGCGCAGCAGGGCGCCGCCGCCGGTGAGCACGATGCCGCGTTCGGCGACGTCCGAACACAGTTCCGGCGGCGTCTGTTCGAGCGCGGCCTTGACCGCGCCGACGATGCCGCCAAGCGGTTCGTGCAGGGCCTCGAGGATCTCGTTGGAGTTGATCGCGAACATGCGCGGCACGCCTTCGGCGAGGTTGCGGCCGGAGATTTCGATTTCGCGGATTTCGGTCTGCGCGAAGGCGCAGCCGATTTCCACCTTGATGCGCTCGGCGGTGGCTTCGCCGATCAGGGTGCCGTGGTTGCGGCGCACGTAATTGATGATGGCCTCGTCGAAGCGGTCGCCGCCGATGCGCACCGAGGCCGAGTAGACGATGCCGTTGAGCGAGATCACGGCGACTTCGGACGTGCCGCCACCGATGTCGAGGACCATCGAACCACGCGCCTCGTGCACCGGTATGCCGGCGCCGATCGCCGCGGCCATCGGCTCCTCGATCAGGAACACGTCACGCGCGCCGGCGCTTTCGGCCGATTCCTTGATCGCGCGGCGTTCGACCTGGGTCGATCCGCAGGGCACGCAGACGAGCACGCGCGGGCTGGGCCGGAACACGCGCGTCTTGTGCACCTTCTTGATGAACTGCTTGAGCATCTCCTCGGTCATCGAGAAGTCGGCGATCACGCCGTCCTTGAGCGGACGCACGGTGACGATGTTGCCGGGCGTGCGGCCAAGCATGCGCTTGGCATCCGTTCCCACCGCCGCGACGGCGCGCGGGCCGCCCGGGCCGCGATCCTGGCGGATGGCGACGACGGAGGGCTCGTTCAGGACGATGCCCTGCCCGCGCACGTAAATCAGGGTGTTGGCCGTGCCGAGATCGATCGACAGGTCGTTGGAAAAGAATCTGCCTAAGCCAAACATGAAGCGCTCTGTGATGGGTTTTTCGCGGAATCGCGAAAAGCGCGACAGTGTAGTTTCGCCGCGTCGCGTAAGCAAGGAAAAATGCCGTTAAAATGCGGCTTGCGGCACGTTTTCCATGCCTCGTCGCGACAATCGTGTCGTGATATCGTCGCCCGCTCATTCCCGGATCGCCCATGGCCATCGACACTGCCACCGTCGCCCGCATCGCCCGGCTCGCACGCCTGCCGATACAGGCGCAGGATTCGGCGCAAGCTGCCGTCGACCTTTCGCGCGTACTCGAACTGGCGGGACAACTGGCGGATGCGCCGCTCGACGGCGTCGAACCGATGGCGCACCCGCACGCGCAAACGCTGGCCTGGCGCGCCGATGCGGTCACCGAATCCGATCGCGCGGATGCCTTGCTGGCATTGGCGCCGGATGCGCGTGCCGGGCTATACGCCGTGCCCAAGGTCATCGGGTAGACGACGGGCATGGCATCGAGCATCGCGCAACTCGCGCAGGACCTGCGCGCACGCAAGACTTCCGCGACTGAACTGGCGCAGGCAGCGCTCGCGCGCGCACGTGCGCGCGTCGACTTGAATGCCTTCATCACGCTCGACGAAGCTGGGGCTCTTGCCGCCGCGCAGCGCGCCGACGGGCGGTTTCCCAATGGGTCGCTGGTCGGCATTCCCTTCGCGCACAAGGACATCTTTTGCACGAATGGCGTGCGCACCACGTGTGCCTCGCGCATGCTCGAAAATTTCGTGCCGCCGTACGACGCCGGCGTGGTCGAACACCTGCGCGATGTGCATGCGGTGTCGATCGGCAAGACCAACATGGACGAGTTCGCGATGGGCTCGTCGAGCGAGAATTCGTGCTTCGGCGCGGTCAGGAATCCGTGGGACGCAACGCGCGTACCCGGCGGTTCCTCGGGCGGATCCGCCGCCGTGGTCGCCGCCGGCATCGTGCCGTTCGCGACCGGCACCGACACCGGTGGATCGGTGCGCCAGCCCGCGGCGTTCTGCGGTATCACCGGATTGAAACCCACCTACGGCCGCGTCTCGCGCTTCGGCATGATCGCCTACGCATCGAGCCTTGATTGCGCCGGTGTGCTCGCGCGCAGCGCCGAAGACTGCATGCATGTGCTTTCCGCGATGGCGGGGCACGACCCGCGCGACGCGACCAGCGTGGCGCGCGGAATCGACAACTACAATGCGGCAATTTCCGCAACGCTGCAAGGCATGAAAATCGGCATCGTGCGCGAATATTTCGGCGCGGGCGTGGATGCCGGCATCGGCGCGGCGGTGCAGGCGGCGCTCGGGCAATGCGAAACGCTCGGCGCGACGCTGGTCGATGTTTCTCTGCCGAATGCGCATCTGGCGATTCCCGCCTACTACGTGATCGCACCGGCGGAAGCCTCAAGCAATCTGGCGCGCTACGACGGCGTGCGGTATGGACATCGTTGCGCCGATCCGCTGTCGCTCGAGGATCTGTACGTGCGCAGCCGCGGCGAAGGCTTCGGCGCCGAGGTCAAGCGCCGCATCCTCGTCGGCACCTATGCTCTGTCGGCGGGTTACTACGACGCCTACTACCTGCGTGCGCAGCGTGCCCGGCGTGCCATCGCGAACGATTTCGCCGAGGCGTTCAAGCAGGTCGATCTGATCGCCGGTCCGACCGCGCCGACCGTCGCCTTCAAGCTTGGCGAGAAGACCGCCGACCCGCTGGCGATGTACGCGGCCGACGTGAATACCGTCGCCGTGAATCTCGCCGGGCTTCCGGCAATTTCGATACCCGCCGGTTTCAGCGAAGGATTGCCGGTCGGACTGCAACTGATCGCGCCGGCCTTCGCCGAATCGCGTTTGTTGTCGGCAGCCCATCAGTTCCAGCTCGCCACCGATTGGCACCTTCGGGAGCCGCGCGCATGAGCTGGCAGAGCGTCATCGGCCTGGAAATCCACGCCCAGCTTTCCACGATGAGCAAACTCTTTTCCGGCGCGTCGACGGCGCATGGCGCCGAGCCGAACACGCAGGCGGCGCTGCTTGACGTCGCCATGCCGGGCACCTTGCCGGTGCCGAACCGTGCCGCATTGGACAAGGCTATCGCCTTCGGCCTCGCGGTGAATGCGACGATCGCGCGGCGCAGTGTGTTCGCGCGCAAGAATTATTTTTATCCCGACTTGCCCAAGGGCTACCAGATCAGCCAGTACGAGTTGCCGATCGTGGCCGATGGCCGGCTGGCCGTGCACATGGACGACGGGCGCTGTCTGGAAGTCGAAATCCAGCGCGCGCACCTGGAGGAAGACGCCGGAAAGTCGCTGCATGACGCCTTCCACGCTGCCACCGGTTTGGACTTCAACCGCGCCGGCGTGCCCCTGCTCGAAATCGTCTCCGCGCCGGTGCTGCATTCGGCGCAGGATGCGGTCGCCTACTTGCGCGCGGTGCACACCCTGGTGCGCTGGCTCGGCGTGTGCGACGGCAACATGGCCGAAGGTTCCTTCCGCTGCGACGCGAACGTGTCGGTGCGGCGCACGGGCACGGACAAGCTCGGCACGCGCACCGAGATCAAGAACGTCAACTCGTTCCGCTTCGTCGAGAAGGCGATCGAATACGAGATCGAGCGCCAGATTCGCGCACTGGAAAATGGCGAGGCCATCGTGCAGGAAACGCGCCTCTACGACGCCGCGGCGCACCGCACCTTGCCCATGCGCGGCAAGGAAGATGCCGACGACTATCGCTATTTTCCGGATCCTGACCTGCCGCCGCTGTCGGTGTCCGACGCCGATGTCGAGGCGGTGCGTGCGGCCATGCCGGAATTGCCCGATGCGCGTCGGCAGCGCTACATCGAAAAATTGGGCCTGCCCGAATCCGACGCCGCGCAGCTGTGCACCGACAAGGCGACCGCGGACTACTTCGAGGCCATGCGGGTCGTGTTGCCGAACGAATCCAAGGCCTGTGCGAACTGGGTATTGGGCGAACTCACTGCCGCGTTGAATGCAGATGGTCTGGCCCTCGAATCTGCGCGTGTGCCCGCGCCTGCGCTCGCGGGTCTGCTCGCACGCATCGCCGACGGCACGATCTCCGGCAAGATCGCCAAGGATGTCTTCGCCGCGATGTGGGCGGGCGAAGGTGATGCCGATGCGATCATCGAAAAGCGCGGCCTCAGGCAGATATCCGATGCAGGTGCACTTACCGCCGCCGTCGACGCGGTGATCGCGGAATTCCCGAAGCAGCTTGCCGAGTACCGCGGTGGCAACGAAAAGCTGTTGCAATTCTTCGTCGGCCAGGCCATGAAGCGCCTGCGCGGGCAGGGCAATCCGCAACACTTGAATGCGCTGCTGCGGGACCGGCTCAGGTAAAGCACCGAATCTGCGACAATACGCGCTTTGCTTCCCGCCGGAATTCCCGATGAAAGCCCTGATTTGCGGTTCGCTTGCCTACGACACCATCATGGTGTTCCAGGACCAGTTCAAGAACCACATCCTGCCGGACAAGGTGCACATGCTCAATGTCGCCTTCCTGGTGCCGCGCATGCGCCGCGAGTTCGGCGGTTGCGCGGGCAACATCAGCTACAACCTGAAACTGCTCGACGGCCATCCGGTGCCGATGGGCACAGTCGGCCAGGATTTCGGCCCGTATCGCGAACACTTCACACGTTGCGGCATCGACCTGTCGCAGGTGCGCACCATCGAGGATCTGTTCACCGCCCAGGCCTTCATCACCACCGACCTCGACGACAACCAGATCACCGCCTTCCATCCCGGCGCGATGATGCGCAGTTTCGAAAACCATGTGGGCGATGTGCCCGACGTCGCTTTCGGCATCGTCGGCCCGGACGGGCGCGAGGCGATGCTGCAGCACGCGGCCGAATTCGCCGAACGGAGTATTCCTTTCATTTTCGATCCCGGTCAGGCCATGCCGCTGTTCAATGGCGAGGAATTCCGCGATTTCATCGACAAGGCGCGCTATGTCACGGTGAACGATTACGAATCCAACCTGTTGCAGCGCGCGACGGGCTGGAACGAGCGGCAGATCGCCGAACGCGTCGATGCCTACATTGTCACGCGCGGACCCAAGGGTTCGCTGATCCACACGAAGAAGGAAACCATCGACATCCCGCCCGCACACGAGCGCCGCGTATCCGATCCGACCGGCTGCGGCGATGCCTACCGCGCCGGCCTGATCTTCGGCCTGATGCGTGGCATGGACCTGGCCACCTGCGGGCGCATGGCCTCGCTGATGGGCGCCCTGAAAGTCGAACACCCCGGCACGCAGAACCAGCGCTTCACCTACGCCGAATTCGCCGACCAGTTCCGGCAGCAGTTCAGCTATGCACTGGATTGAATCGGGCTGGATTGATCCGGCTCAGTGCGCCGGATCGGCATTGCCGATGTCGATCAGACCCTTCCACTCGCCCTTTGCGTTGCGTCGCCATACGGTCACGTAGCTGCCGCCGACGGACTTGCCGCCGGCCTTCGGCGTCGAGGTCCAGCGCCCGCGCGAGACGCCCATGTCGCCGGCCCTGGCGGCGAATACCTCCAGTGGGTGCCAGGCCAGCACGTTCGCGTCCGGCGCGTCGCCGCCCATCTTCCGGTAGATCGCGTCGCGACCGATGGACGGGTTCGATCCGCCGCCGTAGATCACGCCGTCCACCGCATCCATCCAGTCGGCGAATGCCTTGGCGGTACCGTCCCGCGCCGCTTGCGCGGCGAAATCGCCATCCGCCTTGACGATGGCGCGCGCGGCGCCGAGATTGCCGTGCAGGCGCGGTTCCTGCGCGGCTGCGTGCATCGAAAGCAGCGCGATCGCGGCCAGTGCCAGGAACTTGTACATGACTTTCTCCCGGTGAATTTTTGCGTTGGCGACGCTCACGTGCCCAGCGCAAACGGCGTGAAGTTGGTATCGCGGTCGTAGTAGTCCTCGCTCTCGGCGCGCTTGAGCGCGGCGACAACGCGGTAGGTGAGCGGCGTGGCGAGCACTTCCCATAGCACCTTCAGCACGTAGTTCGACCCCATTACGGTGAGAACCAGGCTGGTGTCCCACACGCCGAGAAAGGCCATGGGGTAGAACACCAGCGAGTCCACGCCTTCACCACAGATGGTCGAGCCGATGATGCGCGACCACAGCGCGTTGCCGTTCGTCCACACTTTCATTTTGGCCAAGGTATACGAGTTCACGAACTCGCCGCAGAAGAATGCCGTGATCGAGGCGAGCACGATGCGTGGGGTCTGGCCGAAGATCGACTCGTACGCGGCCTGCTCGTGCCAGTGGGCGGCCGGCGGCAGCTTGACGACAATGGTGGCCATGAACGAGGCGAACACGAGCGCGGTGAGTCCCGACCAGATCACGCGCCGCGCGCGCGCGTAGCCGTAAACCTCGGTCAGGATGTCGCCGAAAATATACGAGATCGGAAAGAACAGCACGCCCGCGCCAAACGTGAAGTGCCCGATCAGCGGCAGGTGCACTTGCGCCACCTTCGCCGGCCCGATCAGGTTCGAGCACAGGATCGTGCAGACGAAGGCGCCGAGGATGAAGTCGTAGTAGCGGTAGGTGCGCGGCGCGGCAGCGGTGTGCATCGTGTCATTCCGGGAGTGGGAAGCCCTAGCATGCCGGGCGCCGCGCGGGCGTTCAATCCTTTTTGGCCGGCGGATCCTCGCCAATCGCGCGTCGATGGCGTAAGGTTTCCAATGCCGCTTTGGTCGCGTGGGCGGCATTGCCGAGGAGATCGCCATGCGGATGAGTCGCCTGCTTTGCGCATTCTTTTTGTGTCTGGCTGCGCTGCCGGCATTCGCGTCCAGGCCCGCATTGGCCTGGCAGGGCAAGAGCGCTGACGGGCGCGAAATCCGTTTCGACCCGCACCATCTGCACCGTCCGGCGCTGCTCCTGTTCTGGGCCACATGGTGCCCCTACTGCGAGGCGCTGATGCCGTATCTGCAGGACGTTTACGATGCGGCAGGCAGGTCGAAGCTGGATGTCTACGCCATCGACATCAAGGACGACGGCCATCCGGCGGCGACCCTGCGCGAGCGCCACCTGACCTTCACGCTGGTGCGCAACGGCGATGCGATCGCCGATGCGTACGGTGTGGAGGGCACGCCCGGGCTTTTCCTCGTCGATGCCAAGGGCGAGATCGTTTACCGGCGCAGCGGCGGCGACGAACCGGCGCAGGTCGAGGCGAAGCTGCGCGCACTGCTGCATTTGCCGGCGGCGAGCGGCAAGCACCGGCAGCGCGGTCATGCTTGAATTGCGCAGCCACTGCGAGTGTTGCGGCAAGCGGCTGCCGGCCGACGCGGCAGACGCCATGATCTGTTCTTTCGAGTGCACGTTTTGCGCGGACTGCGTGCGCGAACGCCTGCACGGCGTGTGCCCGAATTGTGGCGGGAATTTCACCGCGCGGCCGATTCGGCCACTGGCCGCGCTGGAAAAATATCCGCCGTCTACCCGGCGGCGGCCGCTGGTCTGCGTCGACTAGTGCGCGACGAGCAACGGCAGGTCACTGTTCTGGAACAGGTAGCGCGTCGCTCCGCCGAGCACAAGTTGGGCGATGCGCGAGTGGCCCCAGGCGCCCATCACGATCAGGTCGGCCTGCATCTCGCGCGCTTGCGCGAGAATGTTTGCACCGTAGTCGCCCTTCGGCGCGAATTCGCGCACTTGCGCGCGCACGCCGCGGCGCTCCAGCCACGCGGGCAAATCCAGCCGCGGCAGGTGCCGCGTGCCGAGTTCGTCGTCCTGCGCCGCACCGTCGAGAATCGTCACCTGCGCCGCGCGCGCGAGCACCGGCAACGCGCCGTGGATCGCCAGCATCGCCTCGCGGCTGTGGTTCCAGGCCACCAGCACGCGCTCGCCGAGCGTGGCGAGTTTGGCCGATTCGGGCACCACGAGCACGGGCACACCGGCGCCGAAAACCGTGCGCGAAACCGTGCCCCATCCAGTTGGCGCGTCGGGGTTGAGCGTGGGCCGCTCAGCCACCACGAAATCGCACCAGCGCGCGCTGTGGCACAACGCTTCGACCGCCTCGCCTTGCGCGACCAGCCATTCGCCGCGCGCGCCATGCGCCGCAAGCAGGTCGCGCCACCACGTGCCTTGGGTTCGCGCTTCGGCGTACAGGCGGTCGGCTTCGTGGACCTGGAACACCACGGTCTCGGGCGTGCTGAACGCGACCGCGCCGAGCGGCGCCACGGTGAGTCCGTACAGATAGGCGTCGAGACGGCGGGCGAGTGCGAAGGCCGCGCGTGCGGCGATCGGCTCGCCGCGGGTTTCGCGCAGGTGCACGAGTATGTCGAATGCGGACATGGCGGTTCCTCCCCCGAAGCTCGAACATTAGCTTAACGCGCCAAACGCGAAAGTTCCGCAATCCGGCACGCGTGTTGTTGTGTGTTCAGGCCCGCTGCGCGAGACTTCGCCCCGGTTCCAACACAAGGAGAATCGTCATGCGCAGCATTCCCGTACTCGCCGCATCCGTTCTGCTCGCCGCGTCAGCGCTGCATTCCGCACGCGCCCATGCCGCCGGCCAGATTGATTGCGAAATGCGCTTCAACCTCACCGGATGGGCCGCGATCTACAAGCATGCGGAAGGCGGCGGAACCATCACCTGCAACAACGGGCGTTCGTTCCGCGTGCACATCGTTGCCGTCGGCGGCGGCCTCACCGCCGGCAAATACAAGGTCGAAGGCGGCAGCGGCAAGTTCTCGCAGGTGTACGACACCGGCGAGCTGTTCGGCAGCTATGCCCAGGGCGAAGCGAACGCCGGCGTGGTCAAGTCTGGCATCGCACAGGTGCTGACCAAGGGCAATGTCTCGCTGGCGCTGGCCGGCAGTGGCGAGGGCGTGAACCTCGGCATTTCCTTCGGCAAATTCACCATCACGCGCGCGCACTGAGCGCGACGCGGATCCGGACGCGGCGCCCGCGTGGGCGCCGCGTGTTTTGTTGCGGCGCGACATGAAAGCCGCTAGGGTGCGGCAATGGACGCCGATTCCGCGGCAATGCGCTACACCCCCGGCGAGGAACTCGCCAACAGTCTCACCCACGGCTTCGGCCTGCTGCTCAGCGTGGGCGGACTGTTCACGCTCATGGCGGCCGCAGGCGGCGTCGGCGAAACCGCCTCGTGCCTGGTCTATGGCGTCACGCTCATCCTCGTCTATGCCACGTCCACGCTGTACCACGGCGTGCGCGCCCCGGATGCCAAGCGCCTGCTGCGCACGCTCGATCACGTCGCGATCTTCCTGCTCATCGCCGGCACATACACGCCGTTCGTGCTCATCGCCTTGCGCGGCGTCTGGGGATGGAGCTTGTTCAGCCTCGTGTGGGTGCTGGCCACGTTCGGTGCGATGTTCGAACTGAGCGCATGGCGGCATGCGCGCGGAGTGCGCGTCGCGTTGTACATCGCCATCGGCTGGGTCGGTCTCATCGCGCTCAAGCCGCTGGTCGCCGCACTGCCGACGCCCGGACTGTGGCTGCTGTTCGGTGGCGGCGTGAGCTACACGGTCGGCGTGCTGTTCTACGTATGGCGCAGCCTGCGCTTCCACCACGCGATCTGGCACCTGTTCGTGCTCGGCGGCAGCGTCCTGCAGTATTTTGCGGTGCTCTGGTATGTACTTCCGGGTCGATGAGCGCATTGATCATCCATTGCGGCGGCTGCCATTGCGGCCGGGTGCGCTTCGAAGTGGACGCCCCGGCACGGATCCAGGCCCTGGACTGCAATTGCTCGATCTGCGGGATGAGCGGGTACCTGCATCTGATCGTGCCGGCGGCGCGCTTTCGCCTGCTGCAAGGCGCCGAGCATCTGACCGAGTACACATTCAATTCCGGTGTTGCCCGGCACCGGTTCTGCCGCGTTTGCGGGGTCAAGTCGTTCTACGTGCCGCGTTCGAATCCGGGCGGAATTGATGTCAATGTGCGCTGTCTCGACGCGGCAACGATCGAAAACGTGACGGTCGCGTCATTCGACGACGCCGATCGCGAATCGGCGACGGCGGCAATCGCGTATTTGTCCGACTAGATCACGAAAGACAACGCGAACACGCCGAGCATGGTGAAGCACAGCGCGAGTTTCGCCAGGGTGCCGAACAGCAGGCCGATCCAGGTGCCGATGCCGACGCGCGTGGCGTGATCGAGTTTTTTGCCTGCCGACAATTCACCGATCAGTGCGCCGAGGAACGGCCCCAACAGCAGGCCGGGAAGGCCGAAGAAGAATCCGACGAGCATGCCGATGCTGGCGCCCCACAGCGCGCGCGTGCTCGCGCCGACGCGTTTGGCGCCCAGCACGCCGGCGACGAAATCCACCAGCAGCGCCAACGCCGCGAGCAGGCCGAGAACGATCAGCGTGAGTGCACCGATGTGGTGGAATCCATCCGCCCATGCCGCCAGCAGCATGCCGCCGAACACCAGCGGCACGCCCGGCAGGAGCGGTACGACCGCGCCGGCCATCCCGACCAGGATCAGGATGCCGGCGAGGACGAAATACCCCGTCTGCAGCAGCGTTGCGCTCAACGCACACCCGCGCCGAGCTTGGCCGCTTCGGTATCGATCGCGAAGGCGTCCTTGTACTCCGGTTTGAGCAGGTCGTAGAAGACCTTGGCCGGGACTTCCACTTGCTGCGGGCCGTCCGCGTACGAGGCTACCTTGTACGGCGGAAAGATCACGGTCACGCCAATCGCGCGCGTGTCGAGTCCGTCGATCAGGAAAACGCCGAAATTCGCGGCGTCCGGCGCGGTGCCCTTCTCGATCCAGCGTTTCATGAACTGGATGTCCGATGCCTGCTGTGCCGGGGTCATGGCGCCCGGACTCTCGCGTACTTTTGCTTCGTAGCGGCCTTCGAGCTGGCGACGGCATTCGGCGCTGAGCGCGTTGAGGCCGGCTTGCGCATCGGCGAACAACTCGGGCAAGGGCGTGAGTTTGCCGGTGGCGAGGTCGAGGTTGAAGCTGGCGAGGATCGGCATGCCATGCGCACCGCCGATGAAGGACGAGCCCGAGGCCATGACGCTTACGAAGTCCGCGGTGCGGCGGGCGACGGCGAAATTCAGATCCAGGGTGTAGTCGACGCCGGAATCGCGGTCGCTGGCGGAGCTTTCGCCCAGAAATTCCTTCTTCTGCGCGGCGGCAAAATGACGGATCGCCTCGTCGAGCGGTTTCCAATCCGGCGCCAGCGCCGGATAAACGATTTGAAACGTGTAGCCCTTACCCTTGCCGGCATCGGTTTCGGGCCGGGTTTCCGCCGCTACGGCGGACGCGATCGGTGCGGTCGACGTGGAGGGATCGGTGAAGCGCTCGCTGCAACCGGCGCATGACAGCATGACGGTCATGGCGACGATCGCGACAAACGGAAAAGCGGAAAAACGCAAAAGCAAAGCCATGGTGGCACCGCAACAGCGCAAACCGCGAAGTTTAGGAAAATTGTGACGGTAGCGCCATGTTGCGCCGCAACGGATGGCCGAACCGGGCCTGCATGGAGCGCATGGGCACGACATGCGGATGGCCGGGTTGCGCCTGGCCACTGCCGAGGTTTTCAATCCTGCCGCTTGCGCATGCGCGCGATCGCGATGTTCCTGCTCATTGCCGGCGCCTGCATGCCGTTCGTGCTCATTGGGCGCAAGCCGCTGGTCGTCGCGCTGCCGACGCCCGGACCGTGGCTGCCGTTCGGTGGGGGCGAACTACAGTATTTTGCGGTGCTCTGACATGTACTGCCGGCGGGCGTGCAGCTGTCTTGTCGACGAAAGACTCCCGGCGCCCGGCTACCGCGCGGATGGGATCGTTTGTCCGACGCGAACCATGCGTTACGCGCTTTCCGCAAACGCCGCAAATGTCGAAATCTGCTTTGCGAAGGTTGTGGGATCGATCGGTTTCTCGATGTAACCCGTGCAGCCTGCGTCCAGTGCTTTGGCCCGATCGCCGAGCATCGCATACGAAGTCACGGCGATGATCGGTACGCCACGCAGCTCCTCGATGATTCGCAAGGCTCGGGCGACGGCATACCCGTCCATTCGCGGCAGCTGGATGTCGAGCAGGATGACATCGGGCTTCAGCTCCCTGGCCAATTCGATGCCGCGCGCGCCTTCTTCAGCCGACACGACTCGATAGCCGCCGCTTTCAAGCAGGAAGGTCACCAGATAACGGTTCTGCTCGTTGTCTTCGATCAATAGTACGGTCTTGCTCATGCGGGATCAGGTTCGCTGTGGATGGGAAGGAAAACGGTGAATCGGCTGCCGCGGCTCCATTCGCTGACGACGCTGATTTCGCCGCCGAGAAGATGCGCCAGACGTTGCGAAATGGCCAGCCCGAGGCCGGTGCCCTCGCGGTTTCGCGACAGTCCATTGTCGATCTGCTGGAACGGCTTGAACAACATGGCGATCAATTCGGGCTTGATGCCGATACCGGTATCCATGACGGCGATGCGTGCGCCGCCAGGATCCGGCCGGGATCCGGGATCGGTTGTTGACGGCACGGGTTCGGCGCTCAGGGTCACGCTGCCGGATTCGGTGAACTTGATCGCATTGTGGAGCAGGTTGATCAGGATCTGCTCGACTCGCCGCGGGTCGCTGCGCATCTCGCCGATGCCCGGTTCCACCGTGGCGGCAAGCGCGATCCCTTTCTTGTCGGCCAGCGGCCTGGCCAACTCGACGGCATGCTCGATGACGGCACGCAGATCGAACGGTTCGGCATGGATCACGAACTGACCGGCTTCGATTTTCGACAGGTCGAGCACGTCGTTGATCAATTCGAGCAGGTGCTTGGCGCTTTTCTGCACCATGCCGAGCTGCCTGGTCTGCTCGTCGTTCAGCGGCCCGGCCAGACCCATCAGAATCAACCCGGTGAATCCGATGATGGAATTGAGCGGCGTGCGCAATTCGTGCGACATGGTCGCGAGAAACGCTGATTTGGTCCTGTCCGCGGCTTCGGCTTGAACCAGGGCGGAGCGCAGCTCTTCCGTACGGGTGGTGACGCGCAGCTCCAGGGTTTCGTTCAGATCGCGCAGAGCCAACTCGGCGCGCTTGCGGTCGGTAATGTCGCGGATCATGCCCATGATCGTGCCGTCGGGCATCAGCGCGCCGATGACGTCGGCGGTAAATGTCGAGCCGTCCTTGCGCCGGAAGATCCATTCGCGATGATAGTCGCTGCCGCTGGCGATTTCGCGTATCGCAGGATCGACATGCTCCAGTTCGGTGGGTACGACGATGTCCCGGGCGTGGCGGCCGACCAGCTCGTCGCGCGAGTATCCAAGCATCCGGCAGATACTGGGGTTGGCTTCCAGATACACGCTGTCGTGGTCCGCTAACACGATGCCATCGGGTGCGCAATCGAACAGCCGCCGGTAACGTTCTTCGCTCAGTTTGTGCGCTCTTTCCGCTTCGTGGCGCGCGGAAACATCGATGCCGATGCCGACCAGGCAGGGCATTCCATCCAGTTCCACGCGCCGGCCGGTGAAGAAATACGGCAGCGCGCGCCCACCCTTGGTAGCGAACGACGCCTCCACCGTGGCGCTTCCGGTGGCGAATACCTCGGCGATCTTCGCCTCCAGCAGCGGCTTGTCCGCCTTGTCGAAGAAGTCCAGTGGATGCATTCGCGCAATCTCGTCCGCCGCGTAGCCGGAAACGCGCTCGAATTGCCGGTTCCAGCGCAGAAAGCGCCCGTTCCCGTCGTACAGGTACAAAATGCCCGGCATGCTCTCGATCATCGCGTCCGAGAAATGCCGCTCGCGCTGCGTCGCCATTTCCGCCGCGCGTGCGGCCTCGTCGCGCGCCAAGTTGTCCAGCCCGAAGCTGATGTCGCCCGCGGCTTCCTCGAGCAGGGCGATCTCGCGTTGCTGGAAAAACCCGGGCTGGCTTGCGTACACGTTCAAGGTGCCGCGAATGCTGCCGTTTTCGCGGATCGGAAATACCGCGGCCGCGCGCAGGCCGTGGCGCACCATGCTCTCCCGCCATGGCAGCGCCGCCGGATCGTCCTGCAGGTCGTTGGTGATGTAGCGCCTGCCGCTGCGAAACGCGGTGCCGGAAGGTCCGCGCCCTTCCGGTCGATCGTCCGCGTAGACGGAAATGTCGCGGACGTATTCTTCGTACGCGCCACCGATCGCCAGCGGGACGATGCGCTGCGTTGCCGGCTCGTGCCAGCCGACCCAGGCGAGGGTGAAACCGGCATTCTCGACGAGAATTCGACAGGTCTTGCTCAGCAATTCCTCGCGCGTGCGGCTCCAGACGATGGTCTGATTGATCTGGCTCAGGGCCTCGTACAGGTGCAACATCCGCGCTGCCTCGCGTTCGCGTTGCAGCATCACCGAGATGTCGCGCGCAATCTTGCAAATGCCGACGATCTTGCCGCGTGCGTCCTTGATCGGCGAGACCACGATGGAAACCTCGATCGGCCGTCCATCCTTGGCGAGCCGGACCGTTTCGAGCTGGTCGACCCGTTCCCCACGCCCTACCGCTTGCAGGATCCGGTCTTCTTCAGCCTGCCGGTCGGCAGGTATGATGACGCGGATCGAGGAGCCGATCATCTCGTCGCTGCGGTACCCGAACATTTCCTCGGCGCCGCGGTTCCAGGCGGTGACGATGCCGCGCAGATCCTTGCCAATGATCGCGTCGTGCGAGGATTCTACGAGCGCCGCCAGGCGCAGGGAATCGTGCGAATCCGACGCTCGGAGCTTGGGTGCCATCGACCATCCAGCGGCTTTCATCGTCGATTTCATGATACGCCGATCCGTGTTGCTGCGCCCACGCCGGATGCCCCGGTGCGGCCAATTCCTGGATAGGTAGTTGTACGGATTGTTCGAGTATCGCGCGCTGCCTAGTATCGCCCGCTTGAACCGTGGCAGGTGAGCAAGATGGATGCGATGCAGGCATCGACCAATTCGTCGAGCGTGGCGATCGAACCGCATGCAGCCGCATCGGCTGCTCGAAACCGTGGGCACACGCAGTCCGGCATCGTGTCTTGCCTTCAGACCATGCGCACGAACGCGCCGGATCGCGACATGCCTTTCCACTTACAGACGTTTGTCGACGCATCGTCCATGGCGACCCTGCTGTTCGATGCCGACGAACAGGTTATCTACGCCAATCGCGCTGCGCGCATCTTCGCGGCGATGCTCAATCCCGACAAGCGGGGCGAGGAGCCGCGAATGGTCCGCGATTGGCATCCGGATCTTCTGCCCGCGCATGCGCTGCAGGCGTGCCAGGAACGCGGAACCTGGATCGGAGAGGTCGTGCTGGGTGGGTCCCAGGAACAGCGCCGCGTGCTGTTTGCGCAGCTTTCCGCGCTGGGTGACAAGCGTACGGCACCGTACGGCCTTTCGGTGCGCGACATCACGCTTGAATACGGCCGCGATGCCGAATTGCACCAGCGCAACACCGATCTGGAGATCGCCTACTCGCGCCTGAAGAGCGTGCAGGAGCAGGTGATCCAGAGCGAGAAGCTGGCCTCGATCGGCCTACTGGCTGCCGGGGTGGCGCACGAGATCAACAATCCGATCGGCTACGTCAAGTCGAACCTGAATTCCCTGCAGCAGTATACGGGCCAGCTGATCGCGGCGATGCGCGCATACGCGGCCGCGGCGGCCGCCCCCCACGACGCGGCGGCGGTGGCGGCGATCGAACATGTGGATTTGCAATGCGATCTGGACTTTCTGGCCACCGACGTGCAGCAATTGCTGGACGAATCGCGCGATGGCATTGACCGGGTCTGCAAGATCGTGCGCGACCTGAAGGATTTTTCCCGCTGCGATCATCTGGTCAACTGGGTGCAGGCCGACGTGCACGAAGGTCTGGAATCCACTCTGAACATCGTCTGGAACGAACTCAAATACAAGGCGCAGGTGGTCAAGACGTTCGGTGAGCTTCCGTTGATCGAATGCCTGCCGTCCGAGCTCAACCAGGTGTTCATGAACATCCTCATCAATGCCGGTCAGGCGATCAAGACGCAGGGCATCATCACCGTCAGCACCGAGCGCTGCGGCGACAAGGTCCGCATTTGCATCGGCGACGATGGCGAAGGCATTCCCGCGGATTTGCTGCCGCGCATATTCGATCCGTTTTTCACGACCAAGCCTGTTGGCACGGGTACCGGCCTGGGGTTGGCGATTTCCTACGGCATCGTGGCCAAGCACCATGGCACGATCGATGTGACCAGCGCGCCGGGGCACGGCACGATGTTCCAGATCGAGCTGCCGATCAACCAATCCGGCTCGCCGGGCAAGGAGTAAATTCAATGTATCGCATTCTTCTCGTCGATGACGAACCGAACATCCTCAGCGCGTTGCGCCGCAGTCTGGCGTCCATCGATGTCAGCCGGCTGGACGGCGACGCACTGAAGCTGGATCTGGTCACCTCGCCGGAGGCGGCGATCGAGCGGTGCGAAGAGACCGAATTCGACCTGGTGCTTACGGACTACCGGATGCCGTCGATGAACGGCGTGGATTTCCTGATCCGCTTGATGGACATCCAGCCGCACGTCCCGCGCGTGATCATTTCCGGCTACGCCGACCGCGACGCGATCATCGCCGCCATCAACGAGGCGCAACTGACCCGGTTCATCAAGAAACCCTGGGACGACGACGAACTTCAGCGTGCCGTGGTTTCGATCCTGGCAAGCGTCGGCCGGCGCAACGTCGCGGTGCCGGGAATGCAGCGCGAAGTGCGCAGCGAGCGACACTTGCGCCAGCTGGAGACCGAATGCCCCGGCATCACCCAGGTCGAGCGCGCGGCGAACGGCGGGATCGTGTTAGAGCTGGAAGATGCGGACATAGGATAGTACGCAGGCATTCGCGCAGGGATTCGGCGCCGAGTCTGCCTGGGCCCACGACTTCAGGTTTTTCGTCAAATCAGAAACCCCAGTGCGAACGCCCTGAGCATCGTCAAGCACAATGCGAGTCTCGCCCGCGTGCCCGCGCCGAGTTTGCGCGCCTGCGCCGGGTTGCACTGGGTGGTTGCAGCGAGGATTTCGCGCGTGTTGCCCGTGCCGAGATCACTGATCGCCTCGTCCGGCACGTGCCGTTGCGCGGGCAGCGGCGGGTCGGCAACCCGGAATGCATGATCGTATCGCTGCGGAGGCGGCGACGTGCGCATGCAGGTCGGCACCCTGCACACTATCACGCACCGAGGATGCAGTGGCGGCAGGAAGACGTTGACAGCACATCTCGTCGGATGCGATTTTAGCGTGTACGGGTTGCGCCATGGGGTCGATTGATGTCGACAATTCTTGTCGTTGAGGACAACGCGGCCAATCTGGAATTTCTGGACGCGCTGCTCCGCTTCGCCGGGCATACCGTGTACGCAGCCTCCGACGGTTTGCAGGGGCTGGATCGCGTCCGCGAAGCCCGCCCGGATCTGGTGATCACCGACATATTGATGCCGAACATGGGCGGCGTTGAATTCGCCGACCGCATCCGCGCGGATCCGGCCACTGCGAACATTCCCATCATCTTTTATACCGCCACGTACCGCTATCCAGAAGCGCGCGTGCTTGCCGATTCCTGCGGGGTCAGCACTATCCTGTCCAAACCGGCGGAGCCACAGGAAATTCTCGACACGGTAGCGCGAATCCTCGGCAACGCACCGGCTGTGCAGCTTGTGCCGCGGGAGGCCACGACCTATCCGAGTTTCCTCGCGGCGAAGCTGCCCGGCTACATGCGCGACTTGAACGACCTGCAGGCCAGTTTGCGCCGCACCCTGAACCTAAGCACGGATGGCGGTTTCGGTGAGCCGGAAAAAGACAACGACGCCTTGCTTTATTCGCTCCAAGTGCTCGGCCTGCGCCTGGCACGCCTGCTGGAACTGAACTTGACTTTGTCGTCGCAACGCGAAGTCACACCGATGCTGGACCAATTCTGCGATTTGGCGCGCGGCGCAATGCAGTGCCGCTACGTGGCGATGGGCCTTTGCACACCCGACGGCAAGAATACGCTGCAGGTGGCCGCCTGCGGGTTGGACGAGGAGAGCAAAAAATTGCTGGCCGGTATCAATCCGACCGACGGCGCGATCGGTCGGGTCATGGCGACCGGCAAGCCGATACGTCTGCGTGACAACGGCGCATTGCCCACGACATTGGGATTGCCGGATTTCCATCCGCCGGTGCATTCGCTGCTGGTCGTGCAGATTCCAGCTCGATCCGTGACGCCAGTCAAGGGATGGATTTATCTGGCCGACAAGGAAGGCGGAGCGGCGTTCGATAGCGAGGACGAGCAATTTGCGTCGATTCTGGCCTCCCAGATATCCATGGCCTACGGCAACCTGGCCATGTACGGAGAGATCCAGAGTCGCGCAATGAACCTGGAGTTGGAAGTCGCCGCGCGCCGGCGCGCGCAGGAAACGCTCGCGCACCAGATGACTCACAATCACGTCACCGATTTGCCGCGTCTGGGACTGGCCGAGGAACGGCTGCACGCGGCGCTCGCGCTCGCTGTGGCGGAAAATAGCCGCATCATCGTCCAGTACTTGAACATCGACCGCTTCCAGATGGTCAACGAAAACCATGGGCGCGCCACCGGCGATGACGTGCTGCGCGTCATCGCCGGACGATTGTGCGATCTGGTGAAAGAACAGGGCTGGGTGGCACACGTGGCCGGCGATGAGTTCGTCATCGTGCTGGCGGATGCAAGCAGCGCGCTGGATCAACTGGATTTCGCCGAGACGGTACGACTGCGTCTGGAGGAGCCGATCGCGCTCGAGGAAAATCCCATCTATCTCACCTGCAGCATCGGCACGAGTTGTTATCCGGACAACGGCAGCGATGCGCTGGAGCTGTTGCGTGAAGCCGAAACAGCGATGCGCCGCGCCAAGCGTGAGGGGCGCAACACGATCCGTGCATTTTCCAACGAGGAAAAAAAGGAACTGTTCGAGAAGCGCGCGTTGGGGCGGCAGTTGCGCCATGCCATCACCGACGGCCAGTTGATCGTGCAGTATCAGCCGCAGATTCGCGGACAAGACTGGCAAATTCTCGGTTTCGAGGCGCTGCTGCGTTGGCAGCACCCCGAGTTCGGCTTGCTCGCCCCGGCGCGGTTCATCCCGATTTCCGAGGAACTCGGGTTGAACATCGAGTTGGGCAATTTCGTGGTCGAGACCACGTGCCGGCAGGCCCGCGCCTGGATCGAAGGCGGAGCGCAGGATTTTTTCATTTCGATCAACGTGTCAAGCCTGCAGTTCCAGCGTCCCGGCTTCGTCGACGGAATCAAGGCCCGTTTGGCGGAATACAATGTGCCCGCGCGCTGTCTGGAGATCGAACTGACCGAGAGCATGCTGGCCGAACGCGCCGATCTGGTCGCCCATGCAATGAAGTTGCTGAAGGCGATCGGCGTGGGAATTGCGTTGGACGATTTCGGCACCGGGTTTTCCAGCCTCAATTACCTGCGCCGATTTCCGCTGGATCGTCTCAAGATCGACCAGAGTTTCGTGCGCGATATCGCGGTCGACGCGAGTTCCGCGGGAATCTGTCGGGCGATCATCGGCCTGGGGCATCAACTGGGCATGCAGGTCATGGCCGAGGGCGTGGAAACGGCGGCGCAGGTCGGCTACCTGCTGCGTAACGGCTGCGATGCATTTCAAGGCTACTATTTCAGCAAGGCCGTCACGCCGGAGCAAGCGCTGGAACTGCTGCGCCAGCGCTACATGAACCAGCACGACATAATGCAGTCGCGGGACGAGCGCACCCTGCTGCTCGTGGATGACGAAGAAAACATTCTGCGTGCGCTGACGCGCACACTGCGCCGCGATGGCTATCACATCTTCACCGCAACCGCCGCGCAGGAGGCGTTTGAGCTGCTGGCCCGGCACGACATCCAGGTAATCATCTCCGACCAGCGCATGCCGGGCATGAGCGGCACCGAATTCCTCAGTCGCGTAAAGGAAATGTACCCGGGCACGGTGCGCATGGTGCTGAGCGGATATACCGACTTGCAAGCTGTGACCGATGCGATCAACCGCGGCGCGATCTACAAGTTTCTGACCAAACCGTGGAGCGACGCGGATCTGCGCGCGCAGATTGTCGAGGCCTTCCGTTTGCACCAGTCGCAGCACGAAGCGCGCGCCAGCCGCTAGTTGCGCCGACCTCCGCTGTCGCCTTGCGCCGCGACTCGCGATGTCTCGCAGTGGCCGCGGGATCCGTCATGTGCGGACGCTGGCGGAATCCGTCGCAGCGTCGCCACCGCCGCGGTTTAGTTGTCGTGACGGCAATACGATGCGAAACGTCGCGCCGGCGCCGGGTGCGCTGCGGACGTCGATGTGCCCGCCGTGCTTGCGCACGATGTTGTAGGACAACGACAAACCCAGGCCGGTGCCTTGTCCGACCGGTTTGGTGGTGAAAAACGGATCGAAAATCCGGGACACGTCCTCCGGGGCAATGCCTTTTCCGTTGTCCGTTATCTCGACGAACACCGTGTCTTCGTCGCAGCCGGTGACGATCGTGATCGTGCCTTTCGCATCAATCGCCTGTCCGGCATTGACCAATATGTTGAGGAACACCTGATTCAATTGCGACGGCCGGCATTCGATCAGCGGGATATCGCCGTATTCCCGGCGCACCTCGCATTTGTACTTCAAGTCGTTCCAGACGATGTTCAATGTGCTGTCCAGACCGCGGTGGATGTCGGCCATGGTCCAATCCTCGGCATAGCCGGCGCGGGAAAAATCGCGCAGGTCCTCCACGATCTTTCTTACCCGCTCGATGCCTTCGCGGGATTCGGACAAGAGCATCGGCAGATCGTTGATCAGGAAGTCGAAATCGAATTTCTGCCGGATGTCGTTGATGCGGGCACGGCTTTCGTCGCTGTCAGGTATGGCATCGCGCAGCAGTCCGTCGTAGGCCATCATGAGTTGCAGCAAGTTGCCGACGTATTCCCCCAACGTGTCCAGATTCGAATGGATGTAGCCGATCGGATTGTTGATCTCGTGGGCGATGCCGGCGGCAAGCTGGCCGATTGATGCCATTTTGTCCGCCTGTAGGAGCTTCTCCTCGACGCTGCGCAATTGCGTAGCGGTCCCGTTGCTCCGATCCAGTTCCCGGTCGTGGCCGACCCCGGAACCGGTGGCCGGATCGATCTGCGCGATATATCGAACGGCGTCCAGTTCGGAAGCCGCCAACAGGCGAAGGCGTACATGGAATTTGCTGCCGCCATCGGTGCTGAATTCGCCGTGGCATTCGGCGCCCGCGACGGGTTCGTCAAGGCCCAAACCGGCCAGCATCGCGCGAAGCCGCGAGGACAGTGATGGCACGGCGGAGGCATCTAGCGTCGCGCCGGCACCTGCGCCCGCGCATAGCAGGAAGTTCTCGTATACCAGAATCCGCTGCGTCTCAAGCATGCCATCATCCAGACCGGGCGAAAACGCCATCGCCGCTGGCCCGACCGCAATGGCGGCGCCAGCCGCATCTTCGTCTTCAGTCTATCCTAGGGCCGGCGTTAGTGCGATGTCGGGTCCGGGGCACGAGCACGCCGCGCTGCTGCCCCATGCCGCCGCCTCAGTCATCGAGTCCGTCGCTGAACAGACGGTCGGTGGGCGGATATGAAAAGACGTAAAGCGCACCGGCACTGGCGGGAGAACGAAAGGCTTCGATTGATCCGACCGCGAGCGTGGTGCCGTCGGTCGCCATGCTGACGCCGAAGCCGTCGCCGTCCTGCAGGCCTTCGGTACCCAGGATGCCGGCCGATTGCCATTCGCCGTTCACGTGCTGGTAGGCGTTCACTTCGCCGGCGCTTCCGGCGAACACGGCGCCGACCAGCGAAAGGCCCTTGTTCGAGGTTATCGAGGTGCCGAACATGTTGCCGAATTCGGCATCGTTGGAAAGCTCGGTCTCGAGGGAAAAGGCACCGCTGGAATACATGTACGAGACGGCGGTGCCGTACGGGCCACCCTTGACGTTACTCTGAAAATTCCCGTCTCCGGCGACGATCCGGGAGCCATCGAATACCAGGGCGCCGGGGAAGTAATCGTAGGCATTGGCCGTCGGCGCCGTGAGTATGGCGGCCTGCGCCCAGCCGTTGATGCTCTTGCTGAAGGTATAGATCGCCCCGGCGCTCTCGCCGACTCCGGCCAGGCCGAGGTTGTCCGCGCCGACCGCAAGCAGCCCCTTGGCCGCCGCCACGCTGGAGCCGAAGTTGGACGACACCACTGGGTCCTTGGGTACGATCTGGCCGACGTAAGCGGCGGGAAACGAGGAGAGGTAATAGGCCTCCACATCGCCAACCTGCAGACCGCCGGCATTGACGTAGCCGGGGAACCCGACGAACAACATCGGTCCATCCACGGCTAGCGAGCTGCCGAATCCGGTGCCGGTTCCCATGAAGCCGGTGTAGCTGTGGATGGCCTGGCTGAACGTCCACTGGCTGTTTTGCAGCGTGTAGAGCGACACCGCGCCGGTGCTGGCGCTGGCCTGCGCATCCCACGCATTCGGCGAACCGACGATGAGCGTATTGCCGGCGAACGCCACCACGTCCTGGCCTGCGGTTCCATCCGGCGGCGCAAGTTCCTGATACAGGGACCAGTTGCCTGCTTGCCGATGGAATACGTAGACGCGCCCATCGCCGGCCGCGTCGCTCAGGCGGCCGAACACGGCAATCCAGTCGCCGCTCACGGCTGGCGTGGTTTGCGCGAAACTGGTCGCGTACGCCTCCGGCGCGGTCAGGCGCTGGCCACGCATCATGGATTTGGCGTCGGCGCCCATCGGGGCGAGCGCGGCGAGTGTCAGGGCGATGGCAAAATTCGGTGCGAGCGAGCGATTCACGGCAGTCTCCGGAAACGTGCCGCGCAACGGGTCCATGGCGGCGCAATCGGTCCTTGCGGTCCCGATTCCGATCGGGACGACACCCGTACAGGGCGCCATGAATGCTAGGCCGGAGTTCGCCGCGCGGTAATCCGTACGATTACGTAGTCGTCGGTGCGGGGTCGACGCCTTCGTCATCCGCAAGCAGGCGCATGCGCACCAGTTCTGCCAGGGTGGACGCGCCCATTTTCTCCATCAGGTGCCCTCGATGGATCTCGATGGTGCGGTGGCTGGCGCCAAGCGCGCGCGCAATTTCCTTTGCGGTCTTGCCGACGGTGACGAGTTCGAGCACCTGGCGTTCGCGTGGCGTCAGACTGTTCCAGCGGTCGAGTACGGCATCGCGGTCAGCATTGCGCTGAATTCGCGAACGCGCTTGATCCAGCGCCTGGCGTACGCGCGTGAGCAGATGGCGGTTGTCGAAGGGTTTTTCAATGAAATCCACGGCGCCTTGGCGCATCGCCGCCACCGCCATCGGAATGTCGGAGGCACCGGTGAGAAAGATCACCGGCAGCGCGATCCTGCGCTCGTTGAGCCGGGCCTGCACTTCCAGCCCGTTCATCCCGGGCATGCGTACGTCCAGCAGCAGGCAGCCGGACCGGCGTAGATTGGCGCTATCGAGAAATTCGCCACCCGACGCATACAGCTCGACCGTCAACCCGTGCAGTTTGAGCAGCCGGCGCAGCGCGGATCGGATCCCGGCATCGTCGTCGACGACGAATACGACGGCTTCGCCAACTTCCGGAGCGGGCCCGCTGGCTGGATTGGGCGTCATGGCGCAAGGATTCTATCGGGTTGCCAATGACCTGACCACGTCCGGCCGGATTGGCTCAATCCAGCCGCTTGCGCGTACGCGCGATCGCGATGCCCAGCATCACGACGATGAAGACGCCGAGCGCCGCCAGGTCCGGCCACAGGTCGGCGAGCGTCGCCGCGCGCAGCAAGATGCCGCGGATCAGGCGCATGAAATGCGTCATCGGGAAAATCTCGGCGAGCCACTGTGCCGGTTTCGGCATGCCGGCGTAGGGAAACATGAAGCCGGACAGCAGGATTTGCGGCAGGAAAGTGAAAAAGGCGAGTTGCATGGCCTGGAACTGGCTTTTCGCCAACGTCGACAGGAAAACGCCGAGCGCGAGCGAGGCGACGATGAACACCAGCGAGGCGACGTAGACGTCGATCAGGCGGCCGTGGATCGGCACGCGGAAGATCGCCACGCCCAGCAGCAGCACGAGCGTGACCTGGACGAGTCCGATGCCGACGAAGGGCAGCACCTTGCCAACGGTCAGCTCCGTTGGTGATACCGGCGTCGCGATCAGGAATTCCAGGTTGCCGCGTTCGCGCTCGCGCACCAGCGCCATCGCCGTGAACAGCACCATGGTCATGGTCAGGATGACGCCGATCAATCCCGGTACCGTGTTGACCGGCGCGCGCCGGCTGGGATTGTAGAAATTCACGATTTCCACATTGGCCGGCGGTGCCGACGCGGTTGGATCGAGCAGCGGCTTGAGCGGCAGCGCGGCGAGCTGGCGCACGGCCTGCTGCACGGTTTGATCCGAGCCGTCGACGACGATCTGCAGCGGCGGCCGGTCGCGCTCGTCCGTACCTGCTTGAATAAGGCGGCGCTCGAAATCCGGCGGCACCACGACGGCCGCGCTGATGCGGCCCTGGCGCAGCAGCTCATCCAGATCCTGGGGCGTGCGCAGGCGATAGTCGAAATCCAGTACCTGCGTCTGCGCGATCGCGGCGACGATCTGGCGCGACTGCGCGGTGTGCGCCTGATCGAGTATCGCGGCCGGAAGATGACGGATGTCCATGTTGATCGCGTAGCCGAACAGCAGCAGTTGCATGGTCGGAATGCCGACGATCATGGCGAACGTGAGCTTGTCGCGGCGCAGCTGGCGCAGCTCCTTGACGACGATGGCGAAGAGCCGGCGCAGGTTCATGCGTGCCGATCCGCGGACGTGGCGCCACGCGTGGCCGCGACGAAGACGTCTTCCAGGTTCGGCCGTGTCGTCTCCACGCGGGCATCGATGCCAGCCGTGCGCAGGTTCGCAACGATGCGCGACTGCAAATCGGCACTGTCGTCGCCGAGTACGCGCAAACTGGCACCGATCTGCGCCGTTGCCGAAATTCCCGGCAGATGCGCCAGCGCGTCCTGCGCGGCGCGCGGATTGGCGCAATCGATCAGCAGCACCTGGCCGGGCAGGGCGTCTTCGAGTTCATGCGGCGTACCGTCGGCGACGAGGTGGCCACGGTCGAGGATCGCGAGGCGGTGGCAGCGCTCGGCCTCGTCCATGTAATGCGTGGAAACGAGAATCGTGGTGCCCGCGTCGGTGAGCGCGAACAGCGAATCCCAGAATTCGCGCCGCGATTGCGGGTCTACCGCGCTGGTCGGCTCGTCGAGCAGGAGCAGTTCGGGCTTGTGCAATACGGCGGCAGCAAGCGCGAGGCGTTGCTTCTGGCCGCCGGATAGCGTGCCGGCGAGCTGATCGCGCTGATCGCCGAGCCAGTACAAATCGAGCAGTTCGGCAACGCGCGTGCCGGACTGTGCGCGATCCAGTTCGTGCACGGCGGCGACGAATTCAAGGTTCTCGCGCACTGTCAGGTCGTCATACAGCGAGAACTTCTGCGTCATGTAGCCGATGCGGCGCTTGAGTGCTTCTGCTTGTTGCGGAATCTTGTAGCCAAGCACGTCGATCGTGCCCGCGCTCGGCAGCAGCAGTCCGCACAACATGCGAATCGTCGTCGATTTGCCGGAACCGTTCGGGCCAAGGAAGCCGTACACCTGCGCGCGCGCGACGGTGAGGTTGATGTGATCCACCGCCGTCACCTTGCCGAACGTGCGCGTCAGGCCACGCGCGACAATGGCGGCGGTCTTTCCTTCCCCGGCTTGCAGGGGAAGGTGGCCAAAGGCCGGAAGGGCGGAGGGCGCCGACGGCATGTTACGGCACCGCGATGGGTGTGGCCTGACACGGCACGCCGGCCGGCAGCTTGCGCGCGGCCGCGCCGTCCAGAAACAGATCCGCGCGGTAGGTGAGCCGCGCCGCATCGTCGCCCGACAGCGCGTAGTACGGGGTGAAGCTCGCCTCGCTGCGGATGCGCTTGAGCGTGGCCGTGAACGGTTGCGTCACGCCGTCCACGCGGACGGAAAAGCGCGCGCCCTGCTGCAACGCCGCGCGCTGTGCTTCGGGCACGAAGACTTGCGCATAGGGCGCATCGCCGACGAGCAGGCTGATCACGCTCGCGCCGGCTGGTGGACGGTCGCCTAGCCGGAACGGCAGCGCGTCGACACGCCCCGCGCGCGGGGCACGTACGGAAAGCCGATCCAGAGTGATCGACAACTGTGCCGCCTGCGCCTTGGCGTGGGCGAGCGCGGCCTCGGCCTGGGCGAGGTCCTCCGGGCGCGTGCCATTGAGCAATTCGGCGAGATTGGCCTTGGCGGCGGCGGCGTCTGCGTCGGCCTGGCGCAGCGTCGTGTTGGCGTTGTCGAGGTCGGCCTGGCTGTTCAAGCCGCGGCGGCGGATGTCGGCGGCGCGGCCGCGCGCGATGCGCGCGTTCGCCGCGGTGGTCTGTGCCCGTGCAAGCGCTGCACGCGCGGCGTCGATCGTTTCGATGCGCGCGCCATGGCGCAGTTCGTCGAGCGCGGCGGTCAGACGCTGCACGTCCGCCTGCGCGGCGTCGAACTGCGCCTGCGTGCGGCGCGGATCGAGCGTGAGCAGCAGTTGTCCGGCCTGCACGCTGTCGCCTTCGTTGACGAGGACGCTCGTGATCGGCTCGGAGACCTCGGCCGGAACCGCGATGCGGTCCCATTCCAGCGTGCCGAGCAATGGCGCGGGGCCGCTGTCGCGCGCGCAGCCGCAGAGTGCGGTCATCGCGGACAAGACCAAAAGTATACTAATGCGCCGTAGGGACATGCGGGTTCTCCAGTGCACGGTCGATCAGGGCGAGCGTGTGCGCGATCAGGGTTTCGGTATCCGGCGCCGCCGCCGCAAGGATCGTGCGTCGATTCGATCCGGGCACACCACGCACGAACGATTTCGCCACGTCGCGCCAGACCGGGGCGGCGGCGAATGGAAATACCGCGAGGCTGATCAGCGACAGGCCGATCAGCATCGGTTGCAGGTCGTTGCGGATTTCGCCGCGACGCTGCGCCGCCGCAATCAACATGAACACCTTCGGCGACAGCACGGCACTGAAATTCGCCTGCATGTGTTCGCGCAGGCTGCCGCCTTCGCTCAGCACCTCGCGTGCCATCAGCCGCGGCATCCACGAATTGGCCGCGAGGTTGCGCATATGCGTTTCCAGGAACAGCCGCAAGGTCGCGCGCGGGCTCGGCAGCGGTTCGAGCAGGGGTGCGACCGAGACGGCGACGAAGGGCTCGATGCGTTCGGCCAGCACCACTTCGACGAGCTTGCGCTTGCTCTCGAAGTAGTAATGCAGCAAGGCCGGGGTCACGCCGGCGGCCTGCGCGATCGCGCGCAACGTAGTCGCGCCGATGCCGCGCGCGGCGAAGGCCTCGACCGCCGCGTCAAGCAGGCGCGCGCGCAGGTCGGCCGTGTCGGCGCGTGGACGGCCCGGTTTGCGCGGATGCGAGGATTTCGCCATGGCGACAATATAATTAAACGAACAATTAAATACAATGGCAGTCGATATCTTCTGGTGCCTGACCGGTATGGCGTGATCCACGTCGCAACCGCCCGCGCGGGCTTCGCGCAACCTGTGGCGGGTTCCATGGCACACGGTATCCTAGGTGTTTGAGCGGGATTGATCGGGAACGCTTCATGGTGATCGCGCAGTGATCGCAATCGCATACTGGCCGGCATGGGCAGCGCCGTTGTTGAATGGCGCGGCTTTGCTGCTGGCGCTGGGATTCCGGCGCAACCGCGCCGTGCTCGTGCTCGCCGTACTCACCGTCGCCGCGCTGGCGCTGGCGGGTGCCGGTCATGCCGACCCGGGCGAACGTGGCCTCGACGCGGCGCGCATGTTCGCGCCATGGTTGCTGGTGGCTGCCGTCGCCTTGCCCGAGCGCGGCCTGCTGGCGCGACGCAATCTCGCGTTGCTGCTATTGCTGGCGGTGGCGGTGTGGCTGACGCTTGCCGCATCCGACCACCTGTGGCCGGGTTTGCGGGCGGCCTTGCCATTGGGCCTCTTGCCCTGGCGAGCCGGCGCTGTGGCGGCCGGGTTGACGTTCGCCGGGGCGTTGCTGTGCCTGCTGCGCTGGGTGCTCAGCGGCGTGCCGATGGAAGCGGGCCTCGGAATCGTGCTCGGCCTCGCCGGATTCGCGATGCTGCCTGGCATGGACGCCCACAACACCAGCCGCGCGTTGGCGCTGGCCGGCGCCAGCGGGCTGCTCACCGTGTTGTACGCCTCGTATCGCATGGCCTTCGTCGATGCATTGTCCGGGTTGCCGAATCGGCGCGCGCTGGATGAGACACTGGCGCGCCTGACCGGCGACTACGCCCTGGCGATGGTCGACGTGGATCATTTCAAATCTTTCAACGACACGCACGGTCACGACGCCGGCGACAAGGTGTTGCAGGCGGTTGCCGGCGAACTGCGCCGCGAGCGCCGTGGCCGCGCCTTCCGCTACGGCGGCGAAGAGTTCTGCCTGCTGTTTTCCGGATCGCGCAGCCGCGAGGCGGTGCGCATGTGCGACCAGACGCGCCGCGGCGTGGAGCAGATGCGCGTGCGTATCCGCTCCGCGCCGCAGAAGCCGCGTGGCGGACAAGCGGTCAAGCGCCGGGAAGACGTGGAAACCAACGTCACCGTGAGCATCGGCGTGGCCCTGCGCGACGCGCAGACGCGCCTCGTCGGCGACGTGCTCAAGGCCGCCGACCAGGCGCTGTACCAGGCCAAGCAGCGCGGACGAAACCGCGTCGTGGCGCGCTGACCGTCCCTAGCCCGGGTGCGTTGACGCAGATCAAGGCAATCCCCGGGCGCAAGCGTCACCCTGCGCGCTTCCACCGATGCATTGCCGGACGGCAGCCTGCAGATGAATACGTCTGTGCTCCACAGCAAGGCGTTTCAGCCTCCCCTGCGGGTTGCCGGACCGGCGCCCGGAGTTGGGCGCGCATGAACGTTCTGCCAGTGCCCGGAATCGTCGTGCTTGCCGGAGCGCGCCGCGCCATCGACCGCGTCGACGATGCGTTGCTCGTGCTGCTGGCCGCGCGCCGCCGCATCGTCGGCGCGATGGCGCCGATCAAGCGCCACGCCGGCGGGCTCGCGCGTGACACGGAGCGCGAGTACGAAGTCCATGCGCGCGCGCAACGCCTGGCGCGGCGGCTGGACGTGCCGGACGCCACCGCGCGGCAACTGGTCGGCATGCTGATCCGCGACGCCTGCGAGCAGCAAGGACTGGCGTCTGACCTGGATCAAGGCGCCGCGGACGCCGCTGCGGGCATGATGGTGCCGGTCATGACCCCTTCGTTCGAGACCGTGCAGGCGACGCATCCGTGGCTGCGCCTTTTGCCGCCGCCACGGCGCCTGCGGCCGCTGCTGCGCGCGATCCCGCGGCGCTGGCAGGCACGCGCGGTCGAATCCCTGCTCGGACCCGCGCTCGCGCCGCTCGGCGCGGACGACACCCTGGACTTCATGCGCGGCCGCCGCCTCGGCATCGAGATTTCCGATCTGGACCAGCGCTGGACATTCGAATGGCGCGACGCCGGCCTGCACGCCTGCGACGAACCGGCCGAGGCCACCGTGCGCGGCAGCCTGACCGACCTGCTCCTGCTCGCCAGCCGCCTGGAAGACGCCGACACGCTGTTCTTCCAGCGCCGCCTCGTCCTGACCGGCGACACCGAACTTGGCCTGACCCTGCGCAACGTGCTCGACCGCCTGCCGTGGGAGCAGGTCCCGCTCGGGCTGCGCATCGCACTCAACCGCGCCGCGCGTTTCGCGCGCGCGGCCCGCGCGGCGCACCGCGGCGCGGATTGAGGCGGACGGCGAGCCGGCGAGGAATTGCGATGCGCGCTTCAGCGGGCGTGCCGGTACCGGCCTGGCGCGAGGACCTCGAACACGAATATTCGGCGCTGCGCGCACGCATCGAACACCTCGTGCCGTGCCTGGAATGGCCGCTGCACCTGCCGTGGATCGAGGCGATCAACCGGCTCAAGCGCGAGCGCGGCGCCGTGATCATGGCGCACAGCTACCAGTCACCGGAGATCTTCCACGGCGTCGCCGACGTCACCGGCGATTCGCTCGCGCTGGCGCAGGCTGCGGCCGCGTGCGAAGCCGGCATCATCGTGCTGTGCGGCGTCCATTTCATGGCCGAGAGCGCCAAGATCCTCGCGCCGGACAAGACCGTGCTGATTCCCGATCCCGAAGCCGGCTGTTCGCTGGCGGCCTCGATCGCCGCCGTGGACGTGCGCGCCCTGCGCGCGCGCCACCCCGGCGTGCCGGTGGTGAGCTACGTCAACACCTCGGCCGAGGTGAAGGCCGAGTCCGACGTCTGCTGCACCTCGGCCAACGCCGTGCAGGTGGTCGAATCGCTCGATGCGGACCGGGTGATCTTCCTGCCCGACCGCTTTCTCGGCGCGCACGTGGCGCAACACACCGCCGTCGACCTGATCCTCTGGAACGGGCGCTGCGAGGTGCACGAGAAGTTCACCGCCGTCGAGGCGCGCCATGCGCGCGAGCGCTACGGCGCCCGGCTGGTTGCGCATCCGGAGTGTCCGCCCGAGGTGTTGGCGGAAGCCGATTTCGTCGGTTCGACCACGGCGATGGGACGCTGGCTTGCCAGGGAGCGGCCGGCGCGCGTGGCCTTGATCACCGAGTGCTCGATGGCCGACAACCTGCGCGCGCAGTTCCCGGCGACTGAGTTCATCAAGCCCTGCAACCTGTGCCCGCACATGCAGCGCATCACCCTGCAGAACGTGTACGTGGCGCTGCGCGACCTGCGCCATGCCGTGGAGATTCCTGCCGCCATCGCCGCGCGCGCGCGCGGCGCACTCGAGCGCATGCTCGCGGTCGGCCGGGCCGAACGCGCATGAACGCGCCGATCGTCGTCGTCGGTGCCGGCGTGGCCGGGCTGACGACGGCGCTGGCCGCCGCGCCGGCGCCGGTGTTGCTTGTCTCGCGCGAGCGCGGCGATGCGGCGACCGCTCTCGCGCAAGGCGGGATCGCGGCCGCCCTGGGTAACCGCGACGCGCCGGCCGAACACGCGCGCGACACGCTAAGTGCAGGTTCGCACCACAACGATGCCGCCTTCGTGCATTGGTTATGCACGCAGGCGGGAGGCGCCATTGACTGGCTGAGGGCGCAGGGCGTAGCGTTCGACCGCGACGGCGAAGGCAATCTGCAACTGGGCCGCGAAGGCGGACACGGTGCAGCGCGCATCGTACACGCCGGCGGCGACGCCACCGGGGCGGAACTCATGCGCGCGTTGTGCGAGCGCGTCGCGCGGGCGGCGCACGTGCAATGGATCGCGGGCATGGATGTCGAAGCCTTGCGGTTGCGCGATGGCGCCGCCTGCGGCTTGCGCGCCTGCGCCGCCGGCGGACAGCGCCACGAGTTCGATGCCTCGGCTGTCGTGCTCGCCACCGGCGGCATCGGCGCGCTGTTCGCGTGCACCAGCAATCCGCCGGGCGCGCAAGGCGCCGGCCTGGCGCTCGGCATGGCGGCGGGTGCCCTCACGCGCGATCTCGAGTTCGTGCAGTTTCATCCGACCGCTCTCGACATTCCCGGTCGCCATTGCCTGCCGCTGGTTACCGAGGCGTTGCGCGGCGCGGGCGCATGCTTGCGCGACGACGCCGGCCGGCCGTTAATGCGTGGCGTGCATCCACTGCAGGATCTGGCTCCACGCGATGTCGTCGCGCGCCGTATCTGGCGGGAGCGCCAGCACGGCACGCGCGTGTGGCTCGACGCCCGTGCCGTACAGGGCGAGTGGACGCGGCGCTTTCCGACCGTGTTCGCCGCGGCCCTGGCGGTGGGTATCGACCCGCGCAACGAACCGCTCCCGGTCGCGCCCGCAGCGCATTTCCACATGGGTGGCCTGGCCGTCGATCGCGACGGACGCACCAGCGTGCCGGGCCTGTACGCCGTCGGCGAAGTCGCCTGCAACGGCGCCCACGGAGCCAACCGGCTGGCCAGCAATTCGCTGCTGGAAGGTGTCGTTTGCGGCCGCCATCTGGGCGCGGTGCTGGCCGCGCACAGCGCAGTGCCGGCGCGTGGACCCGTGCGCTGGGCCGAGCGCGGCGCTGTCCTGCCGGAATCGCTGTGCGTCGAATTGCGCGAATTGCTGTGGGACTCGGCCGGCCCGGAACGCGAGGCCGCGACCCTGCGCGGCGCCTTGCATGCCTGCATGGCCTGGCGCGAAGCGGGCTGGCAAGCCCGTGTCGGCCACGCCGTGCTCGAAGCCGCACTGCGCCGCGGCGGCTCGCTCGGTGCGCATTTCCGCCGCGACGCGCACGCAGCGACTCTGTCCGGGCGGCGCATGGCGACGCCCGCTTGACGGGTATCAGTGTGCGCGCCGCGACTTGTGCGAGAATGAGCGTTCTTTTCCCTCGCCTTGTCCACGATGCGACCACCCAGTTCGCTCGACTACAGTCAGCTGCTCGCGTGCGCGCGCGGCGAATTGTTCGGCCCCGGCAACGCACGTCTGCCGTCGCCCCCGATGCTGATGTTCGATCGCATCACGCACATCGACGAGCACGGTGGTGCGCATGGCAAGGGCGTGCTGCAGGCCGAGCTCGACATCCGCCCGGACCTGTGGTTTTTCGGCTGCCATTTCGAGGGCGATCCGGTCATGCCCGGCTGCCTGGGTCTGGATGCGATGTGGCAACTGGCCGGGTTCTATCTGCCCTGGCTGGGCGAGTCCGGGCGCGGACGTGCGCTTGGCGTGGGTGAGGTGAAGTTTACCGGTCAGATTCTGCCGAGCGCGCGCCTCGTACGCTACGAGATCGACGTCTGCCGTGTCGTCCGCGGGCGCCTGAAGCTGGTCGTCGCCGATGGTCGCACGTTCGTCGATGACCGCCTGATCTACGCAGCGAACGGTTTGCGCGTGGGCCTGTTCCAATCCACGGAGAATCTCTAGCATGCGTCGCGTCGTTGTCACCGGCATGGGCCTCGTGTCCTGTCTCGGGCAGGGGCTGGATCAGGTCGCACACGCGCTGCGCGAGAGCCTGAGTGGCATTCGCGCAATGCCGGAATTCGCCACGCAAGGCTTGCGCAGTGCGGTCGCCGGCCGGCCCGAGATCGACCTGGATGCGCTCATCGACCGCAAGCTCAAGCGCTTCATGGGCGATGCTGCCGCGTACGCCTACGTGTCGATGCGCAACGCGATTGCCGATGCCGGCCTCGCGCTGGACCGCATCCGCCACCCGCGCATCGGCGTGATCGCCGGTTCCGGCGGCGGCTCGGCGCAATGGCAGATCGAAACCGCAGATTTGCTGCGCGCCCGCGGCGTGCGCAAGGTCGGGCCGTGCATGGTGCCGCGCACGATGTGCTCGACGGTTTCCGCGACGCTTGCGACAGCGTTCGGCATCCTCGGCCTGAGCTATTCGATCGCGGCGGCCTGCGCCACTTCGGCGCATTGCATCGGCGCGGGCGCCGACCTGATCCGCCACGGTGCGCAGGACATCGTCTTCGCCGGCGGCGGCGAGGAACTGCACTGGGGCATGACCGCGCAGTTCGACGCGATGGGCGCGCTGTCGACCGCCTACAACGCGACGCCGCAGTGCGCATCGCGGCCCTACGATGTCGGTCGCGACGGTTTCGTGATCGCCGGCGGCGGCGGCATACTGGTGCTCGAGGACTACGAACATGCGAAGGCGCGCGGGGCGCGCATCCACGCCGAACTCATCGGCTACGGCGTGACCTCCGACGGCGCCGACATGGTCGCGCCCACTGGCGAAGGCGCGGCGCGTTGCATGCGCATGGCGCTGCAGGATGTGAAGGATCCGATCGACTATCTCAACACGCACGGCACGGCGACGCCGCTGGGCGATCTCGTCGAGCTCGATGCGGTGCGTGCCGTCTTCGGCGCCGACGTGCCGCCGCTGTCCTCGACCAAGGCGTTGACCGGCCACGCGCTGGGCGCCGCCAGCGTGCACGAGGCCATCTACAGCCTGCTCATGTTGCGCGACGGCTTCCTGGCCGGTTCGGCCAACATCGACGTGCTCGATCCGCGCGCACAGGGATTCCCGGTGTTGCGCGAAAGCCGCGCCGCGAAGCCGGCGACCGTAATGTCGAACAGCTTCGGTTTCGGCGGTACCAACGCGAGCCTGGTGTTCGCCAGGGTCTGATCAGACGCCGGGCAGGGTCATGCCCGGCTCGCCGTGCCAGTAGCCGTTGCGTGCGCCGATGCGTGGCGGCGGCTGCGCTTCCCGGCGCGCCTTGTCGAAATGCGCGACCACCTCGGCCATGCCTTCGTGTTGCGGATACAGGCGCAGCACGTCGACGCCGAGTTCGCGCAATGCGGGCAATTCCGGGCCGAGGTCCGTGACTTCGTCGCCCTGGATCTGGATGCCGTTGATGCGCAGGAATGGCATGCCTTCGCGCGTGGCCAGGGCCAGGCCATCCGGGTAGTCGATGCAGCGGAAACCGCACTGGTCCTTGGCGACATCGTGCGCGCGCGCGGTGAAGCAGCGCGCCGACCACGACAAAGGCAGGCGTCCGTACGCGATCACCTCGAGTTCGGGCATGGCGCGGCCCCACGCCGACATCGCCGCGTGCACATCGGCGATCAGCACGCGGCCTTGCTCCACGCCGGGCACCCAGCGATACAGACCGTCGTCGCAGAGCATCGCCAGCGCCGCATGGTTGTAGACGTTGAGCGAAGGCCCGCCGACAAAAGGCACGCGCCGTTCGCGGCACAACTGCACGGCGGAAAGATCGTTTGCCTCGATGCGGAAATCGCCATTCTCGACTTGACGCCTGAGCGCGCCGAGTTCGGATTCGGCCTCGATCAGGGCGAGCGAGGACAGCACGACTTCCTTGCCGGCCTGCGCGAGTTGGCGGGCGAGGTCGATCCAGTCGCGCGTGCCGAGTTCGCGGCGCTTGCTGCATACGGTCTCGCCCACGTACACGATGTCGAGCGGCCACGCGGCGGCATCGTGGTAGAAGGCGAGCGTTTGCTCGCGCGGCCAGAAGTATTGGAGCGGGCCAAGACTGATTTTCATCGGCGCTCCTTCAATGCCAGTGGCGGTGATACGGGCCGAGCGTGGTCTGGTGACCTTCGGCGTGCGCAGCGAGCGTTTCCTGCCAGGCCGCTTGCGTCGTCCATGCCCGGGCACCCGCGGCGTCATAGCGGTCGATCGCCGCGCGCCAGGTGCGTGTGACCGAGGCGACGTAGGCGACGCCGCGCTGGCGGCCTTCGATCTTCAGCGCTGCGACGCCGGCCTGCGCGAGCCGCGGCAGCAACTCCAGCGTGTTCAGGCTGGTCGGTTCCTCGAGTGCGTGGAAGATCTCGCCGCGCACGTCGAAGCGGCCCTTGCACACGGTCGGATAGCCGGCCGCTTCTGCTGGCTCGTATTTATCGATCAGTACGCCGTTCAGATGCACGCTGCGGCGACCGTCGGCAGACTCGCCCCAGCGCACGAACTTCGCCGGCGAACATACGCCGTGGCGGTTCGGCGAGGCTCCGGTGACGTAGCTCGACAGCTGGCAGCGGCCCTCGACCATGATGCACAGGCTGCCGAAGGCGAACACCTCCAGTGGCACCGGCGCGCTCTCGCACAGGCGCTCGACCTGCTGGATCGCGAGCACGCGCGGCAGCACCGCGCGCGCGATGCCGAAGCGCTCGTACATGTAGCGCAGCGCCGGCGCGGTCGTGGCCGAGCCCTGCACGGACAGGTGACGCGGCAGCGCCGGATGCGTGCGCGCGGCGTAATCGAGCACGGCCATTTCGGCGGCAATGATCGCGTCGCAGCCGAACGCGGCAGCCTTGTCGACCGCATCGCACCAGGTTTGCAGGCGCGCGCTGTCCGGATACGTGTTGAGCGCGAGATACACCTTGCGCCCGCGCGCATGCGCGTAAGCGACGCCCGCGCGCAACTCCGTATCGCTGAAGTTCAGGCCGGGAAACGCGCGCGCATTGGTCTGGTCGCGGAAGCCCGCGTACACCGCGTCGGCGCCGGCGTCGATTGCCGCCTGCAGCGCCGGCAAGTTTCCTGCAGGACAAACCAGTTGCATGCGCACCCCGCTGTGATGGATCGCCTGCCGCATCGTCGCGCGCGCACGACGATGCGGCATTGACCTGGATCAGGCGCGAAGTGTTCGGCTACGACGTCGCGGCGTCGGCATGGAGTGTCAGGCCGTCGATGGTATCGGCATCGCCCAGCGCGAGGGCGAGCACGGCCGCCGGCTCGATCCGCTCCAGGCATTGCGGCGTCGGACCCCAGCGGCAGGTCTTGCGATAGCAGTTCAGGCAGTGAAAGTCGGCCTGCACCGCCGTCGCGCCGGACGGGCGCACGCGGCGCGGATCGGTCGGCCCGCACAACACCCATAACGGACGTCCCGCGGCGGCGGCAATATGCGCGGTGCCGGTATCGTTGGCGACGATGCAGGCAGCGTCCGCGCAGGCGGGAGCGATCTCCAGCAAGTCCAGATCGGCCAGATGGAACGCGACGTCCGGCACCCGCGCCTGGATCGACGCGACGATGCGCGCGCAATCCGCGATTTCCTCTCTCGCGCCGATGACGAGAATGCGCTCGATGCCGCGTGCGTGCAGCAGCACGCCGAGTTCGGCATAGCGCTCCACGCCCCAGCGCTTGAGCCAGCCGCCGGCCTGCGAGCCGGGCAGGAACACCGCGTAGCGTCTGCTCGCGGCGCCAAGTTCGCGCAACAACGCCGCCACACGTGCGCATTGAGCAGGCGAGGGATGCAACACCGCACGCGGCGTATGCGCCGGAATGCCGGCGCGCGCGAGCAGCGCGCGCATGCGCATCGGTGGATGCGGGCCGGCATCGGTCGGCGGCGCGAGCGTGTACGGGAATCCGCGCCGGATGCCCCAGCGCCGAGGCACCCCGCCGCGCCCGAACGCCAGGCACGCGAGCAGCAGACGCGTGTGATCGGAACTTTGCAAATCCACGATCAGGTCGTAGCGGGCGGCGCGCACGCGGCGCAGCCATTGCCGGTGCACGCGCAGGCGCTGCTTGCGGTCGCGCATCGGCAGGGCGAATACGGCGTCGAAGCGCGGATCGTGCGCGAACAGTCGCTTGGCCGATGGCAGCGTGTCCAGATGCAGCACCGCCCGCGGAAAGGCGAGGCGAATGTCCTCGATGGCCGCCGTGGCCAGCGCTACGTCTCCCAGCGCGCTCCATTTCACGATCAGGATGCGCCGGATTTCGCTCGTTCTCGGAACGCGCAAGACAATTTCGCTCACAAGGATTCGTGCCCCGAATCTAGCCGCCGCGCGCATTGCGTTCAATGATCCGGGTCAGGGCGGATTGCGCCAGCTCACGCGTTCGAAGGCACCGCGAATTGACTTGAATCATGGCGCCGGGCGGACGCATCCGGCAGCATCACGCCGGGGTTCGGTAACCTTGAAATCTGCGGAGCAGGCGAGTAAACCTTCTTCGCTGGGGACCGGCGCGTGCGCAAAAGCAAAAGAGGTTTCCTGCCATGAGCTATTTTCTCGATCGCCTGGTTTTCTTCCGGCGCAATCCCGAACCCTTCGCCGATGGCCACGGTTTCACCAAGACCGAAAGCCGCGACTGGGAAAACGCCTACCGCGCGCGTTGGCAGTACGACAAGATCGTGCGTTCGACCCATGGCGTGAACTGCACCGGCTCATGCAGCTGGAAGATCTACGTCAAGAATGGTCTCGTCACCTGGGAAACCCAGCAGACCGACTATCCGCGCACGCGCCCGGACCTGCCCAACCACGAGCCGCGCGGCTGCCCGCGCGGCGCCAGTTATTCCTGGTACCTCTACAGCGCCAACCGCATGAAGTATCCGCTGGTGCGCGGCGCGCTGCTGCGCATGTGGCGGCAGGCGCGCAAGACGCTGGCGCCGGTGGATGCCTGGGCGAGCATCGTGGAGGATCCGGCCAAGGCGAAGGACTACAAGTCGCGCCGCGGCATG
>DATIVQ010000003.1:0-2627 GCA_035465735.1 Rudaea sp. | reverse complement strand
AATTTGAAATTGGGATATTTTGCGCGCACCGCCGCGGCGAAACCGTCGAGCACGGTGTCGATGGTTTCCTGGCGGAAATCGTGGGCGAGGCGGTAGCCGACCGATGCCGGATCGGCGCGCTCGTCCCAGTCGGTCGAATATTTCTTCATGTCGGCGAACGGTGCGGCGTCGCCGGCCTTCGCCAATACCTTGTCAAGCAGCGCGTGCCAGTTGCGCATCAACAGAGCGCGGTCGTCGAGCTGGATCGCGAGCATGTCGTCGGGCGTGAATTGGGTTTTCGCCTTCAGGTCGTCGCGGATCTGGCGCGCGCGTGCGCCGAAGTCGTAATTGCCGTCGCCGAGCTTGGCGTAGTCGGGGCTCTGCCAGTCCAGCGTGCGCGCGTTTGCGGTCCAGATGCGCTGCGCCGGCGGGTTGGGCAGGCGCGGATAGTCGCTCGGCGCGAGCCAACCGTTCCAGCCGGTGTTCGGCTCGCTCCAGTCGCAGGGCAATAACGGATCGCAGGCGCCTTCGCGCCGGGGAATTTTCCCGGCGATCGTCCAGGCGATGTTGCCGGCGCGGTCGCCGACGACGAAATTCTGTGCCGGCATGCCGGCGGCGTTGGCGATGTCCATCGCCTCGTCCACGGTTTCGGCGGTATCCATGCGTGCGAACTGCATGTTCACGCCGCCGGGTTCGATCGCCGTCCACGCCAGTGCCAGCGGTGTGCCGTCGGCGTCCTTGGCGAGGACCGGGCCCCACTGCGTGTCGCGCACGTCGAGCTTCACGTCAGGCGCATTGTGGACTTTGATGATTTGTGCGCTTTGCGTCATCGCTTTCCAGCCGGCGGCGGTCTTGTAGCGAGTCGAGTCGTTCGGATCGAGCACGACGCGCACGAAATCCATCCAGTCGCCGTAGCTGTTGGTGAAGCCCCAGGCGACGTGGCGATTGCTGCCGGCGACCAGCGCCGGCATGCCGGGCAGGGTGACGCCGATCAAATCCACGGTCTGGCCGGTGCGGCGCGGATTCGGATACTCGATGCGCGCGCGGTACCAGATGTTCGGCACGCGCAGCGGCAGGTGCATGTCGTCGGCAATCAGCGCGGCATGCGTGGCGGTAAGCGCGCCGTTGACGGCAAAGCCGTTGCTGCCGGTTTTGGCCTTTTCTTCCGCGTGCGCCGGTGGCACGTGCAGGAACTTCGGATCGGTCTTGCGCAAGTCGAGATCGCCGGTGCCGGGCAAATCCGGATAATTCATCGGCGGTCCGAGTAGCGGCGCATCCCACGGGCCGCCGCTGGCGGACAGGAATTTGTACGCCGCGTCGCCGAGAGCCGACTTGATCTGTGCGAACGCGAGTTCGCGCGCATTGTCGGCGCCGTTGAGGTCGAAAAACATCGCGTCGACGGCGAGTATGCTATCCGCGGCGGTCCACGGCGCGGGTTTTTCGCCGAGCAGCCAGTATTCCCAGGGCCGCGAGGTCAGGGCGGCAAGTCCGGCGTTGACGCCGTCGCGGTAGGCGGCGAGCGTTGCGCGTTTGTCCGGCGTTGCGGTGGACAGCGCGGCCAGTGCGCGCTCGCGCATGCGGAACGGCCGGTGCAACTTGTCCAGGTCGACGGCGCCGCTACCGACGAGTTCGGCGAGTTCGCCCGCGGCCATGCGCCGCATCAGGTCCATCTCGAAAAAGCGCTCCTGTGCATGCGCGAAGCCGAGTGCGTACATCGCGTCATCGCCGCTTTGCGCATGGATCGTCACGACACCGAGCGCGTCGCGCTCGAGCGTGGTCTTTGCGCGCAGTCCGGCCACGGTGCGCGTACCTTGGAGCTGCGGCAGGCACAAGTGAAGCGCCGCCCAGCCGGCAGCGGCAACCAGTACCACGGCAAGGCACATGAACGCGATCAGGCGGCGCAGCGAGCGACGAAATGCGGGCATGGTCAAATTCCGAACGAATCGTGGACGGCATGGTAAAGCATGCGCCCGCCGCCGTTGCATCGGCCGGCTTCCGGCGCCGCCGCGCTCGGGCTATGCTGGCGCCTCCTGGATTCACCCGAGTGTATGGACAATTCCGGACCGACCCGCGCTGCCGAGGTCTACGAACCGACCGTCGTGCTGATCCGGCGAATCCGGGCCGGGGATGCAGCGGCGCGCGAGGACCTGGTGCGCCGTTTCCTGCCCATCCTGCGGCGCTGGGCGCACGGACGCCTGCCAGCGAAGTTGCGCGACCTCAACGAAACCGACGATCTCGTGCAGGTCACCTTGTTGCGCGCCCTCGGGCACCTGGACAAATTCGACGACGCCGGTCCCGGCGCTTTCCTCGCCTATCTGCGCCAGGCCTTGCTCAACCAGGTGCGCGACGAAATCCGCCGCCACCAGCGCCGGCCGGAGCATACGGAAGTGGACCACGGCATCGTCGATGCGGATACGCCGGCGATCATCGACATGCTCGTCGGCAACGAGCGCATGCAGGCTTATGAGAAAGCCTTGGCAGCGTTGCCGCGGCGCCAGCAGGGGCTGATCGTGATGCGCGTGGAGTTCGGCATGAGCTATCCGGAAATCGCGGCCGAGGTGGGCGGAAGTGCCGACGCCGCACGCATCATGGTCTCTCGCGCGATCGTGCAACTTTCGGGTCTGCTCGGCGGCGAGCCGCCGCCGAAC
>DATIVQ010000002.1:0-4015 GCA_035465735.1 Rudaea sp. | reverse complement strand
CCGGGAATCAGCGCCAGCACCGCGTCGGGTTCGGCGAAGCCGGTCAGATAATGGAAGTCGCTGTCTTGCCGGTACGGATAGTGGCTGTCGTTGTTGCGCAGGCGCTCGGGCGCAGCGGGCACGATGCAGATGCCGTCGCCGCCGACGATGCGCATGAGCTGCTTGCGGCGGCGGGCGAATTCCTTGCGGTCGATCATGGTTGTTTCGATTGCGGCGACAAGCCATTCTAGCAGGCCAAACCAACGGGCCATCGCACGGTTGCCTGCGCACTGCCGCGACCCTATCATCCGGATGTCCAAGTCCAGACAAATCCAGATATGCCGTTTCCGAGGGGATACGCGGTCGCCGGCAGATGGCTGACACTGCTCGCCGCAGTGCTGGCCACGGTCGGGCATGCCAGCGAGCGGCGCTATTATTTCGACAACCTCGGCAGCGAGCGCGGACTGGCTTCGCACACGATTACCGCCCTGTTCCAGGACGACCCCGGCTACATGTGGATAGCCACGCAGTCGGGACTGGATCGCTACGACGGCTACGAATACCGTTTGTTCCAGCACCATGCGCGCGATCCCGGTTCGCTGCCGGAGAGTTTCGTCACCGCCCTCGCCCGGGACGCGCAGGGCCGGCTTTGGGTTGGCGGACTGAGCCAGGGTCTGGCCGCCCTGGATCCCGCCAGCGGCAAGGTCGTGGCACTTTCGCGCATCGGCGCACATCAGGCGCGGCCGCGCGACGCGATCGGTACATTGCTGTTCGACCCGGCACGCGGCTTGTGGGTGGGTACCGCCGCCGGCATCGAATTGCTGGATCCCGTCGACGGCAAGCGTCGTGAGCTCTACCATTTCCCGGCCGGCAGCAAATCCCCGCACGTGTTCCAGTTTCAGCTTGCCGGCGACGGCACTTTGTGGGCGGCAACCTCATCCGGCTTGCTGCGCTTCGCGCCGAAATCCGAGACCGCACGGCTGGTCGCCGCCGATGCGCTGCCGCTGGCGTTGTGCGTGCTGGCCGGCGACGGCGGCGTGGTTTATGCCGGCGGCACCGACGGCCTGTTCCGCGTCGATGCCGACGCAGACTCCGCGCAACGTCTGTGGCCGGACACGAGTCCGGCGCCGGGCATGGCCCAGGTGCGCGCGCTGGCGCGCGACCAGCGCGGGCGCTTGTGGTTGTCGAGTTTCGGCGCGGGTCTCACCATTTACGACCCCGCCAACGGCAAGACGGAGTCGTTGCGCAGCAATAGCCACATGCCAGGTTCACTGCCTGACGATTTCGTGACCGTGCTGCTGCTGGACCGTTCCGGGCTGCTCTGGATCGGCGGCAGCATTGGCGGCGTGGCGACCACGCAGCCGGAAGGCACCTCTTTCCGCTACGCAATGGATCCCGCTCCCGGCCGCGACCAGATGGGCAACAGCATCCGCTCCCTGCTCGAGGACAATCAGGGTCGGCTTTGGGTAGGCACCGATGGCGACGGCCTGAAACGCTACGATCCAGCTCGCGATACGTTCGAGTATTTCGACGGCGTATTCGGCGACGCATCCGCGACCGCACGCGACGATCTGTTTCCGGGTGTCGATGTGTTCGCCCTGGCGCACGCCGGTGGCGATGCGCTCTGGGTCGGCACCAATCACGGCGCATACCACTTCGATCCGGACAAGCGCCGGGCAACGCCGATCGCGGTCGACCCGGAACACGGCAACGGCTTGCCGGGGCTGGCCGTGCGCGCGCTGCTGGCCGCGCGCGACGGCAGCGTATGGTTCGGCACCTTCGGCCAGGGTCTCGCGCATTGGTGGCCACCGGCCGCGGGCCGGCCCGCGCGCTGGGAGCAGTTCCGCCACCGCGCCAGCGAAGCGGACAGCCTCGCCGGCGATACGGTCATCGCGTTGATGCAGGATGGCGCAGGCCGTGTCTGGATCGGCACCACCGACGGGCTGAGCGTCTTCGATGCGGGCAACGGCGGCTTGAGAACATTCCGCCACGATCCGGCCGATCCGGATTCGCTCTCCGACAATCTCATCCGCAGCCTGCTGCAAAGCGGGGACGGTTCGGTGTGGATCGGCACGCAAAGCGGCCTGGACCGTATCGACATTCCCGACGCGAAGCCATTGCGCTTCGCCCACTATTCGACGATCAGCACCTTGCCGAGTGCGACCATCTACGGCCTGCTCGAGGACGCGCACCACAACATCTGGCTGAGCAGCAATCGTGGCATCGCCACGTTCAACCGGGTGCTCGGCACGTTCATGGCGTTTTCCCTGCGCGATGGATTGCAGGGCCTCGAATTCAACAGCGGTGCTGCCTGCGCTCGCGCCAACGGCGACCTGGTTTTCGGCGGGTTGCACGGCATCAATCTGTTCCAGCCGGACAATATCGGCCACGACAGCTACGCACCGCCGGCGGCGATTACTGCCGTGCATATCGGCGACGCCAAGACCGACATGCCGGTATCCGCCACTGGGCTGCGCATGCGCCAGGGCGAGCGCGTGGTGCGTTTCGAATTCGCGGCACTCGACTATGCGGCGCCCACGCGCAACCGCTTCGTCTACCGTCTCGACGGTTTCGACGCGGATTGGATCGATGCCGGCGTCCGTCACGAAGCGGTCTACACCAACCTGCCGGCTGGCGATTACACGTTCCAGGTGCGTGCCGCGAACGCCGACGGCGTCTGGAACCAGAGTCCGGTCAGCCTGAGCCTGCGGGTGGCGCCGCCGTGGTGGGCGACGGCGTCGATGAAGACGTTGTACCTGGTGCTTGCTGCGATTGCCCTGTTCGCACTCTGGATCGTCTACCGGCTGCGCCACCAGCGCGAAGCCCGCCACGCCCGCGAATTGCGCGAACGGGAAGATCGCCTGCGTCTGGCGCTGTGGGGTTCGGGTGACGAGTTCTGGGACTGGGACGTCCACCGCGGCCACTTGTACCGGATCGGCGCCGACCAGCTTATCGGCGGCCAGCACGAAGAGTCCTTGCCGCAAGACACTTGGAAGAACCAGGCCGTACACCCGGACGACTTGCCGCAGGTGGAAAAGCGCGTCTACGACCATCTGGCCGGCCGCACCGACCACTTCGAATCCGAACACCGCATCCGCAACGCGCAGGGCGATTGGACCTGGGTGCTGTCACGCGGAAAGGTGGTCGATCGCGACAGCAACGGCCGCGCGCTGCGCATCTGCGGCACCGCGCACAACATTACCGAGGTACGCAAGGCAGATCGCGAGCGGCGCATCTCCAGCGAGGTGATCGACAGCATGAACGAGGCGGTTTCGGTGACCGACCTCGATTTCCGCTTCGTCTCGGTCAACCGCGCATTCATGCGCATGACCGGATACACCGAGGCCGAGTGCATCGGGCAGCCCGCACAGATCCTCAACAGCGCCAAGTACTCGCCCGACGTGTTCCGCGCGATGCGCGAGGAATTCGCGCGCAACGGCCACTGGCGCGGCGAGCTGTGGCAGCGCCGTCGCGACGGCGAGGATTTCCTGGCCTGGCTCGAGGTAAGCCAGGTCCGCGACGAGGCCGGGCAGGTCACCAACTACGTCGGCGTGATGAACGACATCACCGACCGCAAGCGTGCCGAGCAGGAACTGCGTTATCTGGCCAACTACGACACCCTGACCGGGCTGCCGAACCGGACCTTGCTCGGCGAGCGCCTCGCCCACGCCGTCATCCGCGCACGGCGCACCTCGCGCAAGGTGGCGGTGCTGTTCCTGGACCTGGACCGCTTCAAGCACGTCAACGATTCGATGGGCCACGCCGCCGGCGATCGCGTGCTCAAGGCAGTCGGCGAACGTTTGTGCGAGAAGGTTCGCGAATCGGCCACGGTTGCACGCCTGGGCGGCGACGAGTTCACCGTGGTGCTCGAGGACGTGCAGCACGCGGACCAGGCGCAGCGCATAGCCAGCGACTTGCTCGACGTCTTCACCTCGCCGCTGACGCTGGACAGCGGTCAGGAAGTCGTCATCTCGCCATCCATCGGCATCAGCCTGTATCCGGACCACGCGCAAGTGCCGACGGATCTGCTCAAGTT
>DATIVQ010000001.1:0-2475 GCA_035465735.1 Rudaea sp. | reverse complement strand
TCCTGTGCCTGCCGGCGGCGAGCTACATCACCGGAGAAATACTGGCCGTCGACGGCGGATTCCTGAAATACGGGTTTTGATCATCCAACATCCATGGCCGAAAACGGCTAGTTTCATGTTCGATGCGGCGCTAGGATCGCTGCCATGCCGTCGGCACCTTCCAGCATCGCGCTCGAACCGAAAGCCTGCGAACAGGCGCGGCTGACGCGCGACGCGCGTTTCGACGGCTTGTTCTTCACCGCTGTGCGCACGACCGGCATCTATTGCCGCCCGGTGTGCCCGGCGCCGACCGCGCATGCGCGAAACGTCGAATATTTCCCGAACGCAGCGGCTGCCGCGAGCGCGGGCTACCGGCCGTGCCTGCGCTGCCGTCCGGAAGCGGCACCCGGCACGCCGTTCACGCGCGCGCGCAGCGAACTCATCGCCGCGGCCCTGCGCATGATCGATGCCGGTGCGCTGGACGAAGCGTCCGTCGCGCAGCTCGCGCGCCGTATCGGTGTCGGCGAACGTCATCTTCGCCGTCTGTTCGTCGCGGAGCTTGGCGCGGGTCCGGCGGAAATCGCGGCGACGCGACGCCTGCTGTTCGCGAAGAAACTGCTGACTGAAACTACGTTGCCGGTGACGCAGGTCGCGCACGCGGCCGGCTACGCGAGCCTGCGCCGTTTCAATACCGCTTTCCGCGACGGCTATGGGCGCGCACCGCGTGTCATCCGGCGTGAACAGACCGCGCCGACGAGCGGTGCGTTGACGCTGCGCATCCCGTTCCGCGCGCCTTACGACTTTTCAGCGCTGCTCGCGTTTTTCGCGCGCCGCGCGATTCCCGGACTCGAACACGTGGATGTGCACAGCTACACGCGTCGCTTCGCATTCGAGGGCAAGGCCGGATCGCTGCGCGTGACGCGGATGCGCGGCGAGGACGCGCTCACGTTGACGGTCGATTTCCCGGACACGGCCCGGCTGCAAGCGATTTGCGCGCGCGTGCGCCGCCTGTTCGACGTGGATGCGGACATCGCCACGATAACCGCGCAACTCGCGAGCGATCCGCGTTTGCGCGCTTTCGTGCGCCGCCACCCGGGTCAACGCCTGCCCGGCGGCTGGGACGGTTTCGAGATCGCGGTGCGCGCGGTGCTCGGCCAGCAGATCAGCGTAGTGGCAGCACGCACGCTCGCGGCGCGCCTGCTCGAGCGCTTCGGCGAACCGGCGACCTTGCCGAATGGCGAAGCGTTCCGTTTGTTTCCATCGCCGTCGACGTTGGCCGACGCCGATCTGACCCGCATCGGGCTGCCGCGCACGCGTGCGCAAACGCTGAACGCGATCGCACGTGCGCTGTGCGACGGCGGCGTGGATTTCCGGCCCGAGCAATCACTGGATGATTTCGTCGCGAACTGGTGCGAGTTGCCCGGTATCGGCGCGTGGACCGCGCATTACATCGCGATGCGTGCACAAAGCCATCCGGATGCGTTTCCGGCGGCGGACCTGGTCCTGCGCAAGATGCTGGGCGAGGGCGGCATGCTTTTGTCCGCGCGCGCCGTTGAATCCCTCGCCGATCGCTGGCGGCCGTGGCGCGCCTACGCGGTCATGCACTTGTGGCGCAACGCAAACTGAGGTTCTACGATGACGGACGTGTATTACGATTATTTCGATTCCCCGGTCGGACGCCTGCTGCTCGTGGCGGATGGACAAGGCCTGCGCCACGTCGCGTTCGAGAACGGCAGGCATCCGACACCGGTTGCGGACGATTGGGAGCGCGGCCCCGGCGCGCTGCACGAGACGCGCGCGCAATTGAAGGCGTATTTCGCCGGCAAGCTGCGCGAGTTCGACCTGCCGCTCGCACCGCAGGGCACGGAATTCCAGCAGCGCGTTTGGCTGGCGCTGCTGCGCATTCCCTACGGTGCGACCGCGAGCTACGGCGACATCGCGCGCGCGGTCGGCGAGCCGGGCGCCTCGCGCGCGGTCGGTGCGGCAAACGGGCAGAATCCGATCGCGATCGTGGTCCCTTGCCATCGAGTGATCGGCGCGGACGGCACGCTCACCGGCTACGGCGGCGGCTTGCCGAACAAGAAATTCCTGCTCGAGCTGGAACAGAAACATTCCGCGTTCGCGCTGGCGCCGTGATCAACAGCCATTGAGCTGGCTTAGCAACTCATCCGCCTGCGGCTGCAGGATCGCCTGCTGATCCTTGAACGCATTGTGCAACTTGTGCGTCACGTCGTCGTACTGTTTTTGCAGCCAACCGCAGGTCTGTTCGCGCGAGGCGTGCACGCATTCGTCCTGCAGCGGCGTGTACCGGCTTGCGATCGCGTCGCGCGGCGAATTGTCGATCGGAATCTGGCGCATTCCCGGCGCGGATACGCCGATGCCGCCGGGCCCATAAGCCTGCGACAGGCTGTGTCCCGGAAAACCGAGCACGCCGAGCGGCACGTAACGCACCGGCTTTGTACCGCTCCGGCTGAAATACGTCGAGCCGTCCTCCGC